>DASWXS010000250.1:0-2836 GCA_036405375.1 Bacteroidia bacterium | reverse complement strand
CATCCAAAGTAACACCCTTACCACTTAACTTCACGTTCATGGATACCACTCCAATATCCTGATTTTCCAATAAAGTACCTAAGTGCAGGTTGTGGGTTTTAATTCGTCCGTGATAAGCAAGTGTTTTTTTACTATCGCTTAAGTTTGAAATTCCAATATCAGTGATTACTGTTCCTATGGAAGTGTTCAGGGTTCCATACGCAGCAATGTCATTTATCAATCCATCTATCTTGCCTTTGAATTTTATTATCCCCAGTTTACCAATGTTGGAGGGTATTTCCAGGTACTTGTTTTTTTCGAAAGGTGGAACCTGTATGGTCATCAGGTCACTTCTGCTGGCAGTAAGCGTTTTTATGTCAAAGTGGATATACGTATTTTCAATATCCGGTAAGCCTTCTATGTTAAAGTCTCCTTTAAAAGCAGTGTTTTTACCGTAAGCGAGATAGAGATTTTTTCCCTTTAAAGAATTTACAGTACCGCGCACTTTCCCTGAAATAGTTATTTTATTGTTGTTTCCATATAATTCGGGGACAAACCAGGCGATATCGGCTGCACTAACATAACAACTATCCTTAAGGTCGGCATCCATATAAACCATATTGATGTAATCGTTATAGGATTCCCATGAATTGGTATGCATATAATATCTTCCCTTCAAAAGAGTTTTGTTCGTTTTCAGGTATAGCGAATCCAGTTTTATATCGAGTGGACTGATATGAGCGATGGTGTTGAGTTTTTCGAGATAAAAACCACTTTGCTCACGAGCTGTAAAATTGTCAATCTTAATATCAATCGTATCTTTATTCATCATAAAATCGCTGAATGCTCCGCTTACACCTGTAAATTTGAGCTTAGCGAAATTTATTCCTTTGCTTGTTGAAGTATCATTCTCATCAATAAATGCGAAATCCACATTGTTTAGTTTGAGCCCGCCATAACTTATTTTGAATTCGGAAGATGTAGTGTCTTTGATCGTATCTGCCGGAACAAAGTAATCTGCAATGAATTGGTAATTATAAGTACTGTCGCCTTTATATTTTATAAGATTAGCATCCATATTATTCAGCTGGATCTCCTCAAGGTCGAGCTTATATTCGCTGTAGCTAAAATCACTGATCTTGCAAATAAGTTCTGCACCATAAAGCAACGTGTCTTTTTTGAGATCTTCCACATATACACCTTTTAGCACCACAGAGTTAAAAAAATCGATGTCAACCTGGTCGATACTAATGGTTGTATTTAACTCTTTGGAAAGCCAGGAAGATGCCTGTTTACCCAGGTAAGTTTGAAATGTGGAAGTTTGAATGGCAATAAAGAAAGCTATGAGCAGTATAAATACGCAAATAAGCGAATACTTTAGAAATCGCCCAAGAAAACGTATAACTTTGCGTAAAAACTGCATCCTAACAAAAGTAAACATTTATATGCAAAAAGAAGTACTAATTTTAGCCATAGAATCCAGCTGTGACGATACTTCTGCCGCTGTTATATGTAACGACAAAATACTTGCCAATATTACCGCTAGCCAGAAAATTCATGAGCAATATGGCGGGGTAGTTCCTGAGCTTGCGAGCCGCGATCACCAGAAGAATATTATTCCGGTTGTAGATGCTGCCATAAAAAAAGCCGGTGTTAAACTTTCACAAATCAATGCCATTGCGTTTACACGCGGGCCAGGTTTGATGGGCTCTTTGCTGGTTGGCACTTCTGTAGCTAAATCACTTTCTCTCTCGCTTGATATTCCGCTTATTGAGGTTAATCATATGCAAGGTCATATCCTTGCTCATTTTATCAGGGAAAACGAATTTACACAGGTTCCTTCTTTCCCTTTCCTTTGCCTTACCATCAGCGGAGGTCATACACAATTGGTAAAAGTGAATGATCACCTGGATTTTGAATTATTGGGTGAAACTACTGATGATGCAGTGGGTGAGGCTTTTGATAAAGCTGCAAAGATCCTGGGACTAGGATATCCGGGAGGCCCGCAGATAGATAAGCTGGCACAAGCAGGTGATTATTCGAAATACAATTTCGCAGAGAGTAAAGTGGAAGAATTAAATTTTAGTTTTAGCGGAATAAAAACTTCTTTCCTGTATTTTGTACAAAACAACCTGCAAAAAAATCCCCGGTTTGTGGAAGAAAATTTAGCTGATATCTGTGCATCTTACCAAACGCATCTTGTAAATATTTTGATGAAGAAGTTACAAAAGGCGGCGGATCAAACAGGAATAAAAGATATTGCTATTGCAGGCGGAGTGTCGGCAAATTCGGAAGTACGTAAACAAGTTGAACGGATAGGTGCCAGGAATAACTGGAATACTTTTATTCCTAAATTTGAATATTGTACAGATAATGCGGGAATGATAGCTATCAGTGCATATTACAAATATCTCAAATCTGATTTTTGTGACCTTACTATTGCTCCTATGGTGCGGATGGGGGTGTAGCCGGTTTGTTCTGTTTTACAAATGATCCGAGGTTTGTTGTTACCGTAAAATGATTGGAGTTTCCTCCTGCATGATATTTCGAGAAGGCATAGCAGAACTGGAATTTAGAGATCTTAAAGCCAAGCCCCATGCTGAAGCCAACCAGGCCGCCTTTATCAGGAAGAACCATTTCTTTTCTCCTTCGATAGTTGTATCCAACCCGAAGATGGAAGTTTTTGGTAATGATAAATTCAGTTCCAAAAACAATATGACGCAATAATTTGTCGCCGTTTGTGCGGAACTTACTTTTTTTGATGGGTTCTTTTGTGAAGGGATCAACAGTTGGTTCCGGGTTATTAGGATCAGAGTAAGTAAGATCCCATTTGTTTATATTTTCGTATGACAATAAT
>DASWXS010000249.1:0-8282 GCA_036405375.1 Bacteroidia bacterium | reverse complement strand
GACCTTGTTTCGAATGCAACGAACTACCAGTTTGAATTTACAGATAATGCTACCGGTGCGGTTTTTACCAAACAAAGAACTGCTAATTTCTTCCAGTTTGGCTTGTATACAGAGTGCGGTTATGGAAAAACATACAGCATCAAGGCAAGAGCTTATGTTGCTGGGGTTTGGGGAACTTATGGCTCTGCATGTGATGTAACTACTCCAACTTTCATTCCGTCCACCCAGATTCAGAGCGGGCAATGCGGTATGACTTCAGGAGCTATGAATACAACCATTTATTGCGATGCAGTTTCAAACACATCAATCTACGAGTTTGAGTTTACTGATAATGCAACAGGTAATATTTTCACTAAGCAAAGGACCGTTAACTTCTTCCAATTCGGCTTGTATACTGAGTGTGGTTACGGAAAAACTTTCAGCATAAGAGTGAGACCATATGTTGCCGGAAACTGGGGGTCTTTTGGCTCATCGTGCAGTATCAGCACACCTGTTTCCATTCCAACCACAAAAATCCAGAATTCACAATGCGGTATAACTGTAGCAGCAATGAACACTACT
The DNA here is from genome assembly GCA_036405375.1 of Bacteroidia bacterium. Lineage (GTDB taxonomy): Bacteria > Bacteroidota > Bacteroidia > B-17B0 > Aurantibacillaceae > JADJDM01. The sequence continues at coordinate 7,721 of DASWXS010000249.1, read as the reverse complement.
GTTTATTCAGATGCAGTTCCTAATGTGGTAAGCTATGAATTTGAGTTTACTGATAATGCAACAGGTATTGTAATTACCAGACAACGTTCTGTGAATTTTTTCCAGTTTTCATTGTATCCGGGAGTGTTCCAGGCTTCTAAAACATACAGCATTCGCGTAAGGGTTTATTCAGGTGGAGTATGGGGAGATTTTGGATCAGCTTGTAATGTAAGTACTCCTTCTTCTTCGATGGTAGCGAGTGTAGGTGTGGAAAATGCAAAAATGATACAGGAAACCGCTTTATTGGAAATGGAAGAAAACACCATGCTTGTGTATCCAAATCCGAATATGGGAGACTTCAACATCGATTTAAAACAAGACGCACAGGTAATCATCTACAATTCAATTGGTGAAGTGATTGTAGACAAAGTGATGAACACAGGTACCAATTCAGTAAATATAACAGACCTGCCTTCAGGTATCTATTATGTTCGTTTGATAGATGGTAAAAATAATCCTGCACACAGGATTATTAAACAGTAACAGTAAAACATTCAAACAAAAAACCCGGACTAGGATCCGGGTTTTTTGTTTGAGGTAAACTATGACCCGGATGACCGGGTCATAGTTTTATTTTTTTTCTTTATAGGCTTTTAAAAAATCTTCCCATTTCGTTGTTTTGTATTTGTCTTCTCCATAAAAATGAAAGACAGGCAATAGCGTTTGTTGAGGCATATAAAATGGTAATACATCAATAACTTCTTCATTTTCATTGAGCACAGTCATAGTGGGAAAAATAAGGTTATTGCGTGTTAACTGCATGGTTATTGAATGAAAAGGAAAGTTAGGTGAAGTCGCCGGGCCATATTTCACTCCTTTAAATTCTATTTCTTCTTTGAGTTCCGCATTCAGATCCACCAGGTAAAAATTATCATTGATGTATTTTGCAACTTCCGGATTATTATAAACAGTTTTGTTCATCACTTTACAAGCATTGCAAAACCCGGCATATATATCAATCAGTATCTTCTTTGGCTTCTTTTTATTCAATGCCAGGGCTTCGTTCATGCTGTACCATTTTACCTCATCTTTGATCTTGGTTGTATCGTAGAAAGTACGTTCAAAGTTCACCCGGAAATCATCGTACTGCGTAGTTCTAAAAACATTTTCCACTGTATAGATAAGCAGCGGCTCTATTTTCCTCACTTCCAGGTATCCTTGCGACATAAGATTGAACTGAAAATTATTGTTTACAAAAATGGTAGATGGATACGATAATTTTCCGTTCAGCATTTTAATAGCCAACTGATGAGGCGATTTTTTTTCTTTGCTTTCGTTCCAGAATAAAGCGCCATTGTATTCAATAGTGTCGTGCGTTTCTGCATCAAACTGGATCGGGTAAAAATAGGCATTGATATAATTTGCGAGTCCCGGATCGGAATAGGTTGTTTTAACCATGTGCTTACACCAACCACACCAATCGGTATAAATATCTATCAGAAAAGGCTTGGCTTGTTTTTTATTTGCTTCCTGGGCTTCTTTAAACGTCATCCATTTTACCAGGCCATGTGCATTATTATTTCCGTCGCCAACATTGTGCTGAGCAAATATACTTCCTTGAAAAAAAAGTAAAATCCCGAGTAGTTTTTTCATTGTCTGTTATCTTGTCTAAAGATCCGTCTATAGCAGCTCTAAATTACAAAATCTTTGCCATAAGCTCTTCAAAAAATGGAGGCAGACCAAAAGGATTAAACGGGCAATTTTTGAGCCTCGCAACGGTAATTTTCTTACTTTTGCGCCTCTATTATGGCTCTTTTTTCAAAAAGTAATAACCCGGAAGCAGAAATGGGCTTCATGGATCACCTGGAAGCCTTGCGCTGGCACCTGGTACGATCGGTTATTGTAGTAATATCATTGGCCGTAGTAGTATTTTGTTTCCCTGATTTTGTTTTCGGTAAGATCATTTTCGGGCCTATGCGCCTCGATTTTATTACTTACCAGTTGCTTTGTAAGTTGTCGGATAAGCTGGGCGGAGTACAGGATTTATGTGTAAGCAAGATTAATTTTTCGCTGATCAGTAACCAGCTTTCGGGGCAGTTCACCAACCATATGTGGATCTCTTTCCTGGGAGGCCTTATTCTTGGGATGCCTTATGTATTATATGAGATCTGGAAGTTTGTAAGACCCGCTTTAAAAAACACAGAAACCAAACCGGTACGTGGTTTTGTAGTAGTTTCTTCTGTCCTGTTCCTGATCGGTGTATTGTTTGCGTATTTTATTATTGTTCCTCTATCCGTACAGTTTTTAGGGAATTACTCCATTACCAGCGATAATTTTATTCAAACCTTGCCTACCATAGATGACTATATTTCGCTGGTATCTACCTTGGTGCTTGCAACCGGGCTTGTATTTGAAATGCCGATCCTGGTGTATTTCCTCACACGTTTGGGTATTTTTTCTCCTGCATTTATGCGTAAATTCAGGAAACATGCAGTAATTGTGCTTTTGATCGCAGCAGCAGTTATTACCCCGTCGCCGGATGTTACTTCACAAATGCTCGTATTTGTTCCGATTTACGGGCTATACGAAATCAGCATTTTTGTTTCCAGGTACGTGGAAAACAAATACAGGATGAAATAAAGAATCTCTTTAGTCGTCGGTTGGCTCAGCGGCTTTTTTAAATGGCGCTTTCTTCGGTTTTATTTTTTTAGGCCATAAGATATTGATGAGCGTATTGTCTTTGGTAACAATAGTTTTACTCATTCCCTCCTCTATGGTAACATAACGGGTTTCCTGCTTAAGTTCTTTCGGAATTTTCTCATAAGTGCCATCTTCCAGCAAAATAAAGAAGTTCATTACTTTTCCTCCTTTTACCTCCACTTTTCCGTCGTAACAATTGGTAGTAGGCCCTGAAGCGGTGATTTCCCTTACAACAACAATAACATCTGTATAGATACCGTCTCCTACATCTTCACAACCTCTCTCTTTGAACTTTTTTAGCCATTTCGAATAACAATCCGTTCCCTGTTGCTTTCCTCCGTCCTGTGCCTGAAGTCCGATAAAACCAAACAATAATCCGATAATAATAACAGCTTTCTTCATTCAAATTTTGCTTTTAAGGGTTAGTAATCTTTAACAGTAATTCGGTAAATGTATACAATCAAAGCAAAAAAACTAAATTCTTTTCGGCAAAACTTTCAAAGTCTAATAATTTGCTACAATTTATGGCAATTATGGGGTTTAAACGGGTTGAGATTAGCAGAAAATTACGTTCATTTTCGTAAATTTGCAGCGCTAAATCGCACCCTTACATATGACAACTGATAAATTTGTTTCGCGCCACAATGGCCCACGTGAAAATGAAGTGAAAGAAATGCTGGCTAAGATCGGCGTTTCGAGTGTTGATGAATTGATAAGCCAGACCGTTCCCCCGGGAATCCGTTTAAAGCAGCCCTTAAAGGTTGGTAAGGCCATGAGCGAATTTCAATACCACAAACATTTAAAAGCATTATCAAAAGAAAATAAAGTATTCCGTTCATACATAGGCCTCGGATACTACAACAATATTTTACCGGCCGTTATTCAACGTAACATTTTCGAAAACCCGGGTTGGTATACAGCTTACACACCTTACCAGGCAGAGATCGCACAGGGACGTTTGGAAGCTCTGTTGAACTACCAAACTGTGGTAATGGACCTCACAGGTATGCCTATTGCAAACGCATCGTTGCTCGACGAGTCAACCGCAGCTGCCGAAGCAGTGTTCATGTTTCACGGGCACAGAAGCAAGGGCAAACAAAACGCACATAAATTCTTTGTAAGCAAAAACAGTTTTCCTCAAACCATCGATGTAATCAAAACCCGTTCTGAACCTATTGGTGTGGAAGTGGTGATCGGTGATGTGGATACATTCACATTCGATGATACATTCTTTGGTGCCTTCATTCAATATCCCGATATTAATGGTGAAGTAATCGACTACAAAAAATTTGTAGAAAGCTGTAAAGCTAAAGAAATCCAGGTTGCTGTTGCTTCCGATCTTTTAGCGCTTGCATTATTAACTCCTCCGGGCGAATGGGGAGCTGATTGCGTAGTTGGTAATTCACAGCGTTTTGGTGTGCCACTTGGTTATGGCGGGCCTCACGCTGCTTTCTTCGCATGTAAAGAAGATTACAAACGTCTGATCCCCGGCCGTATCATTGGTGTTTCTGTGGACGCTGAAGGAAACCAGGCTTTACGTATGGCATTGCAAACACGTGAGCAACACATTAAACGCGACAAAGCAACTTCAAACATTTGTACCGCACAGGCATTACTGGCGATCATGGCAAGTATGTATGCAGTGTATCATGGATCTGAAGGCATTAAAGCAATTGCTGAAGGTGTTCACAACGCCACTTCGTTTGTTGCTGCTGAATTAAAAAAATTAGGCTATACCGTTAACACAAAATTATATTTCGATACGATTGTTGTTGCAGCTGATACAGCTAAAGTTCGTTCAATTGCTGAATCAAAAGAGATCAACTTCCGTTACATCGATGATAAGCAGGTTGCTCTTTCTTTGGATCAAACAGTAGAAGAGAATGATGTAAATGATATCATTGCATGTTTCGCAGAAGCTGCCGGCAAGTCATTCAACGGTGCTGAATGTAAAGATCACAACCTTATCAAAGGTACATTTGCAGAAAGAAAATCTGCTTACTTAACTCATGCAGTATTCAATACGCACCACAGTGAAAGTGAAATGATGCGTTACATCAAACGCCTGGAAAACAAAGATCTTTCTTTAGTTCACTCTATGATCTCTTTGGGTTCTTGTACCATGAAACTGAATGCAGCATCTGAATTGCTTCCTTTAACATGGCCGGAGTGGGCAGGCATTCACCCATTTGCTCCTGTATCACAGGCACAGGGCTACAAAAAAATGATTGATGAACTGGATAAAGATCTTTCCGATATTACCGGTTTTGCAAAAATGAGTTTCCAGCCAAACTCAGGAGCGCAAGGTGAATATGCAGGTTTGATGGTAATCCGTGCTTATCATATCGCTAACGGGCAACCCAACAGGAACGTAGCTTTGATTCCTTCTTCGGCTCACGGAACAAACCCGGCAAGTGCTGCAATGGCAGGTATGAAGATAGTAGTTACCAAATGTGATGATAAAGGAAATGTGGATGTTGCCGATCTGAAAGAAAAAGCAGAGTTGCACAAAGACAATCTTTCCTGCATCATGATCACATATCCAAGTACACACGGTGTATACGAAGAATCCATCACAGATATTACAAAGATCATTCACGATAATGGCGGATTGGTGTATATGGACGGTGCTAACATGAACGCACAGGTTGGTTTAACCAGCCCGGGAAATATCGGTGCTGATGTTTGTCACTTGAATCTTCACAAAACATTCGCTATTCCGCATGGTGGCGGAGGACCTGGGATGGGACCTATTGGCGTAGTTGAAAAGCTGGTTCCGTATTTACCTTCTCACCCGGTTGTGAATACATCAGGTGATAAAGGAATTACAGCTGTTTCTGCGGCTCCTTACGGAAGTGCGCTGATCCTGTTAATTTCTTATGGCTACATTAAAATGCTGGGAAGCGAAGGATTAAAAGCAGCAACAGAAACCGCGATCCTGAATGCGAACTATATGAAAGAGGTTTTAAAAGATCATTACAAGATTTTGTATACAGGAAAAAGCGGGCGTTGCGCTCATGAGATGATTCTTGATTGCAACGACTTTAAAATGGCGAGTGGTGTTGAAGTGGCTGACATTGCGAAACGATTGATGGACTATGGATTTCACGCTCCTACCGTAGCTTTCCCGGTTGTGAACACCCTGATGGTAGAACCAACTGAAAGCGAGAACAAAGCAGAGCTGGATCGTTTCTGTGAAGCGATGATCTCTATCCGCAAAGAGATCCAGGAGATCATTGACGGCAAAGCTGACAAAACAGATAACGTGATTAAAAACGCTCCTCATACCGTAAAACTTGTTGTTTCCAATAACTGGACAAAATCTTATGATCGTGAAAAAGCGGCTTTCCCATTGAAATGGGTAAAAGCAAACAAATTCTGGCCAAGCGTTGCGCGTGTTGATAATGCGTATGGCGACAGAAATTTAGTTTGTTCTTGTGCACCAATTGAAGCATATATGGAAGAAGCGGTGAGTGTTTAATGATTGAACACAGTCTGCCAAGGCAGAATACGGATCCGGCAGATCCGCACAGATTTTAATATTAAAAGGCCTGTCATTGCACAGGCCTTTTTCATGTTGCCCAATAAAAATCCGTGAAAACCCGCTCAATCTGTGTTACCCGCGTTCCATTTTCCATGAAATTATGTATTTTAGGGCTTGCATTAATTATACTATGAGCAAGCAAAAACAACAGTTCAAACAAGCCACCATAAACGAGGCTGCCAATTTTTCGATCTTCCCATTTGTTTCCGCGAAAATAGCATACATCGTATTGGGTATTGTTGGGTTTATTTTTTACATCAATACTGTGCAAAATGAATTCGCGCTGGATGACGGGATCATCATTCACAAGAACGAATATGTAATGAAAGGTTCGAAGGGGATCAAAGATATTCTTACACACGATGCTTATTATAGTTTCTATCGCCAGATGAATGCTGAAGATCAGCTGGCTGGTGGCCGTTACCGTCCTTTATCAGTAGTAAGTTTCGCAATAGAGCAAAATTTTATCGGTACTTTCAGAAACGGGCGAACAGACGCTAACAGCTGGGACATTAACAAGAACAATGTACAGGACCCGGGTGAAGATGTGAATGAAGACGGACTGTATAACGAAAATGATGCTCTTACCAGGGGTTGCGCATTGAGACACTTTAACAATATGTTGTTTTATGTGCTTTCGGTATTGGTATTGTTTGGTTTCCTGAAAAATTATCTGTTCAAAAACAACTGGGACCTTGCATTCTTAACTGCATTGATCTTTTGCATTCATCCTTTACACACTGAGGTGGTAGCGAATATGAAAAGCCGTGATGAGATCTTCTCTTTTCTCTTCATTATTCTTACGCTGATCTATACATTTAAAGCACTTGAGCAAAAAACAGTAAAACATATCATCCTGGCCGGGTTTATGTATTTCCTCGCCTTGTTAAGTAAAGAATATGCGTTCACGCTCATTATTCTTATTCCAATGATGATCTATATTTTCCGCCCTGAACTGATCAATTTTAAAGACATTAAACTCTGGGCGGTTTTCGGGATCTTTTTTGTAATGGCACTTGCCATGTATATGATCAAATCAAAAGGTCTTCCTGGCTATCAATACATCCCTTTTGTGTTTGGATTGATCATCATCGTGGCCTTCCAGAAAGATTTCAAAAACAAAACATTTACCGCACTGTTTGGATCGCTTACCATAGCATTCCTCATGTACCTGTCGATGCGTTTTATTTCAGTGACTTTAAAACCGGCAGTGCCTGATACAGAAGTATTGAACAATCCATATTTGTTTGCAACTAAATCGGAAACGTATGCAACTAAAATTTATGTGTTGCTTAAATACATGAAACTTCTTTTCATTCCACATCCATTGAGCTCTGATTATTCGTTCAATACCATTGTTTACCGCAACTTCGGAAGCTGGGATACTTTATTGTCTATTGCATTATATACAGGGCTTGCGATCACTACTTTCTTCCTTTTCATTAAACGCCATGTGCTTGCATTTGGTCTGATCTTCTTTTTCGCAAACCTGTTAATG
>DASWXS010000248.1:0-3053 GCA_036405375.1 Bacteroidia bacterium | reverse complement strand
TATTAACCATGTCGTATACCATAGAGTCAATCAGTGAGATCGCTATTGGCGCTAAAATGCCAAAAGCCGACAAAAATATGGCTGATGTTTCAGGAAAGGACGTGAATTTAAATTCAGCCAAAACTGCAAAAGGCCTGCTGGTTATTTTCTCTTGTAATACATGTCCATACGTACGCTTAAGTGAATCACGTATTAAGGAATATACCGACCTTTGCGCTCAGAAAGGTGTTGGAGCTATCCTGGTTAATAGTAATGAAGCACAACGCGGCGAAGATGACAGCATGGACGAAATGAAAAAATACTATGCAGATCAGAAACTGACTTGTTATTATGCGGTTGATACAAAATCTGAATTAGCGGATGCTTTTGGTGCTACCCGTACCCCACAATGTTTTCTTTTCGATAAAGACGGAGTGCTTGTTTACAAAGGCGCTATCGATGATAACGTAAAGGATCCAAAAGCTGTAAAGCAATTTTTCCTGAAAGACGCAATCAGCGCTGTTGCTGATGGTAAAAAGCCAGCTGTTACAGAAAGTAAATCGATTGGTTGTACAATTAAGAGAGTTGAGTAATACAACGCATACACACTAACAAAAAGGGCTGTTCAATGAACAGCCCTTTTTTGTTTATTTATTGTAAAAGGAAAAGGTTCCATTTATTTACTTTTTCTTGCTTGATCAAGAAAAAGTAACAAAAAGAAATCAAGAACAAGCGGATGTTTACCCGCCTCTCACCCATTTTTCAAATCCCTAAGCGGCAGTATAGGCCCGAGGCCTATCCGCTAAATGATTTTGAAAAATGTGCGTTCACCGCTATTCTGCTTCGCGCTTGTTCTTGGCCTCGCACATCTTCCAAAAGTAATTACGTTCTGATTTTAAATTAATATTCTATTAATATACATCACCAATTGGAAGCAATGTCTCTGAATTATATCCGATTTTCATTGATAACTTGTGCGGGAGCCGCGGCAAAACGCGAAGCAGAATAGAAGCGCGCCAATTTTTAGTGAAATGCGGGACGTAACCGCATGAGATTAAAAATTGAGCGAGGTGCGTGAGCATCCGTTTTGCCTTGACTTTTCTTTGCTACTTTCTTTGTGGTTAAGACAAAGAAAGTAGAAGAAAAAAAGACCAGTTTATATTAAAGCAACCTTTTCTTACAACAGAAATTTAAATAGCCACACTAAATAGTCGAAAATAACTACCACACATGTTTCTCCGCATGATACGAAGAACGAACCAACGGCCCACTCTCTACATAACGGAACCCTTTTTCGAGACCCGCTATCTCAAAGCGTTTGAATTTATCCGGGTGAACAAATTCCTTCACCGGCAAATGTTTTGAAGTAGGCTGCAGGTATTGTCCTATAGTTACCACATCGCAACCAGAACGGCGTAAGTCGTCCATTGCTTCATACACTTCTTCTTCCTCTTCTCCCAAACCAACCATAATTCCCGACTTGGTTTTTAGGCCTGCATCATGAATACGTTTGATCACTTCCATGCTGCGATCATACTTTGCCTGGATGCGCACCTGTGGAGTAAGGCGTTTTACGGTTTCTATATTGTGAGAAATGATATCAGGTTTTACATCAATAATGCGTTGCAGGTTTTCCCATTTACCTGCAAAATCAGGAATAAGTGTTTCGAATTTTGTTTCCGGGCTTACTTCACGAATAGCCTTGATGGTTTCTGCCCAGATAATGGATCCCCCGTCTTTCAGATCATCCCGGTCGACAGAGGTAATTACACAGTGCTTCACATTCATCAGCTTTACGCTGTTTGCCACACGCATTGGCTCATCCCAATCAACAGGACGTGGACGACCGGTAGCAACCGAGCAAAATCCACAAGAACGTGTGCATATATTTCCGAGGATCATAAATGTTGCTGTACCTGCTCCCCAGCATTCGCCCATGTTCGGACAATTGCCGCTTTCGCAGATAGTATGCAATTTATGCTTTGAAACGATCTCTCTAACCTGCAGGTATTCTTTACCGGTAGGCAATTTAACTCTCAGCCAATCAGGCTTACGGGGTCTCTCTATAACTTCAGAAGGGGAACTTGTACTTTCCATTACAACAATACGGTATTAAAACCATTTTTTACCAAACACAAAACCAAGGTACAAAGTTACAAAAACTTGTTCTTTTTTCACATTAGCCATTGTAGGAACCGGAACGAGAAAAGCATCTACTACAACGCCTGTTTCAATTGCCTTTACTTCATTAGAATAATCGGCATATTCGAAACTGAAGCCCATTTTGGCATATGCCCCGGGATAGATCTTCATATTTCCAAAACCATACAATGCAGGCGCTCTTCCGGCAATATTGTTCAGGGTATGCTCTTCGGGATTGTATTTTTCAATTACCGGGGAAGGTTGATTTTCTTTGAAAACATATAAGTAAACCGGCTTTGCAAATGTAATATTAGGACCTGCAGATGTTGCCATCCGGATTTCCACACTTTTACGTTCCGAACGTTCATACAAACTATTCTGAAATCCAACTCCACCTCTCAGCATGAAAAGACTATTCAGTTTTCCATAATAAAAACTCTTGCTGCCTCCTACTCCTTCATACCGAACCTTATATTCTTTCGGGTGGCGCATGTTGAGCAACTGGAATTCCATGAACCTTTTTCTTTTACCGGTAACATGTTTCAAGCGTTTATACTCTGCACCAAAACCACGCGAATGGGCGAAGATACCGCCTACAGCTTCATTACGGTATAACACATTTACTTCTTCGCCCTGGGCAATAGCAGTAACGGCACTTTGAGCCATTCCACCCAGCGTAAATACAAAGAAAAGTATACTGTAAATTATCTTCATTTTAGTACTAACAAATATAGTTTATTAATACACACCTTTCATGAAAAGAATAGAAATTATTGGCTTAACTTTGTATTTCAGCATTATTTAACAGAAATCATATGATCACCTCCAAAGTAGTATATAAAGGCAAGCTGCGCACGGAAGCCACACATCTTGAATCGGGTACAGTAATTATAACAGATGCTCCTAAAGACAACCATGGGAATGGGGAGTCT
>DASWXS010000247.1:0-8604 GCA_036405375.1 Bacteroidia bacterium | reverse complement strand
AAGTAAAACTACTGACCAGGAAACCGAACTGTTATTCACTCACCTGTTTTACCTGCCTGAAGGAATTCCGGATCTGTTGTTCTCTACCTACCGCCTGAGAGAATACAAATTTGTAACTCCCGAATTTAAAAATGCTTACCTGGAATTTTATGAAAGCCGAAATCAGAAAAAAAGTGAGCATTTGATACCTATTCGCTTTTTCTATGGAAATACGCTGATCTATTTTAAGAATTTTCTAAAAGCAAATCAAATTGATCTTATCGCTTTTTCAGATAAGTTCCCGGTAAAAAAATTAAACTCATCCAGTATTGAGATCAATTCAGTGATCAGGAAATGTGGCACTGAATTACTGAATATAGATGAACTTTCGACTACACCTAAAATCTAAAACATATGTTATTAAAAAATAATATTCCATTCAGCTATGTATTTGGACAGATCAAATACGAAGTGCTCCTGGTTTCCATTTATGGTATCGCTATTGAACTAATAGAATTAGGCTACAAATCAATTACAGCTATAGAGTTTTCGATACCACTTACCGTTCCCACTATACTTGGTACCGTGATATCTTTATTACTCGCTTTCCGCTCGAACCAGTCGTATGAAAGATGGTGGGAAGCCCGTATTGTATGGGGAGCCATTGTAAATGATTCGCGTACCTTATCACGGCAGGTATTATCGCTTATAGAATCAAATGAAGAGAACGATGAGCTGGACAGGTTCAGAAAAAAATTCATCACACGCCAGATTGCATGGAATTTTGCCCTTGCCAAATCGTTAAGAAACGGGATTGCTTTGCCCTACATCGAAAAATTTCTTTCGCCCGACGAATTTGAATATGTAGCCAAGTTTGATAATGTACCCTACGCCTTGCTCGATCTTCATGCAAAGGATCTCAAATTTGCCCTGCAAAAAGGATGGCTCAACCGCTTCCAGCAGATAGCTATCGATGACACCATTACACGCCTGTGTGATTCTATGGGTAAATGCGAACGGATCAAGAAAACTGTTTTTCCATCTACTTACGGTTTATACATTCACTTTGCATTATGGGTATTTACACTTTCGCTGCCATTTGCTTTGATCGATCTCTTTGGTTTTATCATGGTACCGGTACTGGTGATTTTGTCTACGTGTTTTTTCCTGATCGAGAAAATGGCTATTCAATTGCAGGATCCGTTTGAAAACAAACCAACAGATACGCCGGTAATGACTATTTCCCGGACAATAGAACGAGACCTGAAACAAATGATGGAAGAATCGGAGATCCCGCTGGAAATGGAAAAGAAAGAATTTTACGTAATGTAATTATCTGTGTTCTGCTATAAGCAAAAGTAGAAATTTATTATTCCTTCCGAAATGTCATGTAGAGCAAAGTCGAGATGTTTATATCCCAGTTCTCGACTTCGCTCGAACTGACACAATTATCTAATTCAATTTTGTCCTACAACATATTACCTGTTTAGAACAAACTTTCTCATTACCATTTCAGAACCAACACTAATCTTCAAAAGGTAAACACCATTCGACTTATCATTAAAGTCGAGTGTTGTTTCCTTCTGATCTTTCACTGACTGTGCCATTACTTCTCTTCCAGTTACATCATATACTGAAACCACTGCATTTTTTGCTTCAGCAAATGAAATGTTCAGGATACCATTTGACGGATTCGGGTATACGCCAATCTCTTCGCCATTGATTAATTCGGTTAACCCCACACTGCTTACACAGCTCACTGCTGCTTTCCAGCCTAAGGCAGTTACGCCTCCATCGGCATGAAACCGGAAGGTTAATGAACCATTTGCATGCGTTGATGTAACCTGCCCCGGAGAATTTGTTCCGCAGTAGGTTCCTATAAGTGGCGATGATGTATTCGGACCATTGTAAATTTTCAGGTAATCGTAACCGCAATTCGTAAAATCTTCCAGCTCAAATTCCATGAAGTCAGCACGTACTTTGTCGCCTGGTGTTGCAGGTGAAAATGTTTTGGTAAAGTTGGTATTATCCAGGTAACTGTTTTCAACACCCTGGTCATAAAATAAAGCGGCACAAGTAGTAACAGCAGTGTTATTCGACATTGGTATAACAATTCCCACCACAACATTGCGTGTAATATAATTGGAAACAGCACCGTCACTTATCAGGAATTTTAATGTAAGTACTGTGCCCAACGGAGTAGCCGGGTCAACCGTAAAATTAAATGACACCGGGATTGTTTGAGACACATTGATTACTCCCACATTAAGCGGAGCTGTATTTACCGTAACATAAGCTGAATTAGCGCCAATTGCAGTACAGGTAATTGTTGCATTAGCCGAATTTATCTGTCCGAAATTAAGTGCATCCAACGCTATATTGGCAGACTCGCTTGCTTCTATAAAACCATTTGCATTGTCATCTCCGCTTAAACTTGTATAAATAAGATTAAGAGAAGGGGCTGCAGCTCCTGTTCCTAATTTATAATTCATAATATCATCTTCCGGACCGATATCCCAAACCCTTAAGCCACTCGGATCTCCGTTATAAAAATTAGAAGACGGCGTAGTTGTTACCGAAAATTCGTCGTAGGTACTTTGTGTAAAGCAAGCCTGTGTATGGAAACTGATATTATTGTTTGCATGCTCCAGGAACACTTCGTGATGGAAAGATTGATTATCTCCGTTGCGATCGATATGCCAGATGGTTAAGCCTTCATCATCAATGGAAGTGCTTCTACCCGTTTTCATACGGCTTTCCAATAGAAAGAACTCGTTTGTATCGTTCAGGTTGCGGTATTTATAACATGTGCGCGAATTTGCGGTATCTATATTTACTCCATTGTAAAAAGTAACATCCACTACTCTTCCCCAGCCCACATTGCTCCTGAACAGAGGGTTGGGTGGAACAGGATTAAAAGGATCGCCATAATAACACATCAAATCAAAGGTTCCTAAACCATCCTCACCATGATCACCATCGTACTTATAGGTATCCGGCCACTTACCTATCATATGCCCGTTTTCATGCGCTACAACAGATAAGGTAAGCGGATCGTTTGCCGGCGAACAATTATAATCATTTGAAGAAACGCCATCAGCCGAAAAATCCGTATAATTTCCTTTGTGGAACCACATTCCCTGGGCCCAGTCAGGAGGATAACCTGTATACATCATATTTATGGCTTGTATAGTTCCATCCGGGTTGGTAGATAAAGTTGAAAAATCAAAACCCTGGGCATCGATCCATTCCAGTGCTTCACCTAATATCTGCTGAGCACCTACTGCATAAGGCATTGCATCATAGTCGGCAAAGGTAAGCGGCGCCCTGTAATACCCATAAACTACATTCTCATAATCTACCAGCCCTCCTGAAATATCCGAATAATAGGTACGTACAGAACCATTATTTCCATTGTTGCTATAATTAAGATCATTACAGAATGCTTCAAACTCCGACATCGGCAATGTTCCCGGCTCATCGGAAAAATCGATCACTATACACAAACCTTTTATATTTCCTTCAACCGTGTGAACAGGTGTAGTAGCAATCCCCTGGTCAACTCCATTATCTATTAACCTGTTTGTTGACGGTTCTGTTTTAGTTGCACCAAGCGCTGCTTTGTTATTTTTGATTACTTCCTTTTTCGCATCAGCGGAAATGTCCAAGTGCTTTGGCAACGCAAGATCCCCTCTAAGTGATGAATGGTCATTCTGAATCCCTTTGTAAGGGATACCTGTAGACATTAATTCATTATTATCCTTTGCTAATTTCGCATAGCAGATCCACTTGCTGGTTTTGTCACGTATCAGCGTATAACCATCCAGGCTTTCTGCACGCATATAATATTCATTTCCATACAGCTTTACGTCTACTTTACTGCCATCAGGTTGTTTGAATGACATAATGTTTCCGTTATAAGCACCGGCAAAAGCATGTGCAGTTATGCATAAGAAAGCAATAAAAAAAGGAATTAGTTTTTTCATATTGTTGTTTTTTTTTCGGTGAGCATCTATAGTACCCCGGCTCTCCAAATGTATACAAATCAGGATGGTATAACAAATGAAGTTTATATCCACATTTGGTTTTGAACATCAATGTTCAGTCAGTCTCACCTATTCGTAACTATCTTTAAAACAAGTTAATAACAGCTTCGATTTTGGTGATTCAAGCCAAAAAAATAGCTTATTTTTGCAGTTCGGACTTCGGTTCGATATTTGGCATTATGACTATTATGAAACATTTTTTTGCAACCATATTCCTGTTTATTTCAATTATCCCTGCTACAGCCCAATCCTGGAAAGTGGAAATTAAAAGTAATGTTGAAATACGCACCTGGAAACTCACTACTAAAGTTGAAGTTACAGAAAAATCTTGTATGGGGGCTAGCATAAAACTTTTGCAGGACGGAAAAGTGATTGAACAAACTACCAGTGACGGCGATGGAGATTTCACCCTTCATGTTCCACCGAAAGGAACCTTTATCATTGAGGTATCCTATCCGGGTTGTAACACCAAAAGAGCAACTGTGATTACTGAAGGTGTACCAGATTTTGGCGAGGAGGTTTTTAATCCGAGCTTTGGCATTGGAGGATTTGTAATGGCAAAAGCATGGCCCGGAATTGACTATTCGGCCTTAAACCAGCCTTTGGTTAAGGTGGTTTATGTTCCAAGAATAAAGAATTTTGATGATGACCAGGGATATACAGACCAGGCACTTGTTAATGTAGGTAAAATCTCAGCAGCCGAAAATGCTTTGCTCGAAAGCTTTTGCGCAACCAATAAAGCTGGTGATGATGCAATGAAAGTACCGGATTGCCCGCTGGCAAAAACATTATATGAAAAAGCTATTAAAATGATTCCCGGGGAATCATATCCTGTAGTACAGCTAACAAAGGTAGGAGCCTGTTTAAAAGAGAAAGAAGAAGCGGAGGCCAAAGCAAAGGCAGAAGCTGAAGCTAAACTGGCAGCTGAAAAAGCTAAAAAGGAGAAAGAAGAAGCGGATAGACTAGCGAAAGAAAAAGCTGCTAAAGAAAAGGCAGAAGCAGAGAAACTTGCCAAAGAAAAAGCAGAAGCGGACAGAATTGCTAAAGAAAAAGAAACTGCAGCGAAAGCAGAAGCCGACAAGCTAGCAAAGGAGAAAGCTGCTAAAGAAAAGGAAGAGGCAGAGAAACTTGCCAAAGAAAAAGCGGAAGCAGATAGAATTGCAAAGGAAAAAGAAGCTGCGGCGAAAGCAGAAGCCGACAAGCTAGCAAAGGAGAAAGCTGCTAAAGAAAAAGAAGAAGCAGAGAAACTTGCCAAAGAAAAAGCAGAAGCGGATAGAATCGCTAAAGAAAAAGAAGCTGCAGCGAAAGCAGAAGCCGACAAGCTAGCAAAGGAGAAAGCTGCTAAAGAAAAAGAAGAGGCTGATAAATTAGCCAAAGAAAAGGCTGCAAAAGATAAAGCCGAAGCAGATAAAATTGCCAAAGAAAAAGCGGAAGCGGATAGAATTGCAAAGGAAAAAGAAGCTGCAGCCAAAGTAGAAGCCGACAAGTTAGCGAAAGAAAAAGAAGCAAAAGATAAAGCAGAAGCTGAAAAATTGGCAAAAGAAAAAGCCGAGGCAGATAAGATCTCGAAAGAAAAAGCTAAAAAAGAAAAAGAGGAAGCAGATCGTATTGCAAAAGAAAATAAAACCGTTAAGACCAATAAAACGGTTACAACCAACACCACTTCTGTAACAGTTGGAAACACAACAACTACCACAACCGTTACTACTACACTTACTACCTCCAATTCCGGTGGAGAATTGAACCTGCCTCCGCCTCCCAAAGACACGGTTAAAACTGTTACTACACCATCGGTTACTGCAACTAAAACCGTTACCCATACACCTGCTGGTTCAGGATTTATTGTTACTGATCCGGGTGTTGCATCAGGTGATGGTTCGGGTAATGTAAAAAGCAAGGAAATTAATCACAATGTGCGTAATGAGTTAGGGCCGGATAAATATAAAAATGCCATAAAAAAAGCAGACGAGCTTTTCAAAACAAAGCGTTACAAAGAAGCAAAAGCTGCATACGAAGATGTGCTTGTGATTAAGCCAGGCGATGCATATGCCAAGTCAAAGCTGGAACAGGTGCAGAAATATATTAAACCTTAAAGATCTTTAAACAGGTTATTTGCTTAACCAAACCCTCATTAAAGATAGTAAACGTTCTACATCTAAAGGTTTGGTGATATAATCATTCGCTCCGGCATCAATACATTTTTGTTTATCGTCTTTCATAGCTTTTGCCGTTAATGCAATCACCGGTAATTTCCTGAATTTGCCCTGTGCACGGATCCTTCTCATAGCCTCGTAACCATCCATTTCCGGCATCATGATATCCATTAAAACAAGATCAACCGACTCCTTATCCAAAACATCAAGTGCATTTATTCCATTCTCTGCTTTCAGCACCTCCATGCCTCTTTCCTTTAATATTTTCGACAAAGCGAATACATTTCTCATATCATCATCTACAAGTAATATCTTTTTCCCGGTAAACACAATTTCTTTGTCGTACAGCCTGTTTATAATATGTTGTTTCGATTCGGGAAGATTGCTGATGGCACGATGAAGGAACAGGGCTGTTTCATCCAGCAATCGCTCCTCAGATTTAACGCCTTTAATAATTATACTTTCTGAATATTTTTCCAGCTCCAGGTTTTCCTCCCTGCTCAGTTCTTTGCCCGTATAAACAATTACAGGCGGTAAAATATCTTTTACTTTTTCAAGTTTGTGTATCAGTTCAAAGCCGCTCATGTCGGGCAACCCGATATCCAGTACAATACAATCAAAATGAAGATCGGCATATAGTTTCAGTGCTTCAGCACCGGTGGTTGCAACAAAACATTTTACGTCACCATTACCTATAAGTCTTTTCATTGCTTTACCCGAATTATCATCATCTTCTATAATGAGCAGGTTCTTCATTTTTCGGTTTACAAAACTTTCGATCCTGCTGAATGCTTCTTCCAGCTCATCCTTAGTAACCGGTTTCATCAGGTATTCAATTGCTCCTTCTTTAATTGGCTTCATAGAGCGTTCGTTTACTGAAACTATATGAACAGGAATATGTCTTAAAGATGGATCTTCTTTTAATACAGAGAGCACATAATTACCATTAACACCTGGCAGATCAAGGTCCAGGATAATTGCCGTTGGTTTATACTTTCTTGCCAATATCAGTCCATCCTCACCGGTAGATGCCGCAATACATTTAAATCCCTTTTCATTTGCCTGTTTCATCATGATCTCGGCAAATTTCAGGTCGTCTTCAATTATCAGCACTACCTTATCATTCTTACCCAAAGTATCCCTGTTATCTTTTATAGTCGGATAGTTGATGAAAGATGTTTGATCTTTTGCATGCACAGATTTTTTTGCCGAAGTAGATTCGGTCGTTTCCGGTACAGCTTCTTCCTTAAACTCGACCGGTAGCACCAATGAAAAGACAGAACCTTCGTCCACTTTACTTTTGAGCGTTATATAGCCTCTCAGTAATTTAGCAAGCTCCCTGGAAATAGAAAGCCCCAGTCCTGTTCCACCATATTTACGCGAGGTTCCACCATCTGCTTGTTGAAACGCTTCAAATACTGCCAGTTGTTTATCTTCCGGAATTCCGATACCTGTATCTTTAACATGAATAACAATATGATCTTTGTTGTAGTTTTCCATGGCGATCTGTATGCTTCCTTTCTCTGTAAATTTCAATGCATTCGACAAAAGATTTTTCAGTACCTGGTTAAGGCGCATACTATCGGTTTTTATTATTTCGGGAATATCACCTGTTAATTCAACTGAAAACTTCAGCTCCTTTTTTTCAGCGGAACGCTTAAATTCGCGAAGCAGGTTATCTGCAATTGTTTTCAATTCCACCGGCTCTATATTCAATTCCATTTTCCCGGCTTCTACCTTCGACAAATCCAATACTTCATTGATCAGCGACAATAGATCCTGTCCACTGTCATAAATAATTTTCGCACATTCTTTCTGATCTTCCGACAAATTTCCGGGACGATTATCCGCAAGTTCTTTTGAAAGTATAAGTAAGCTATTTAAAGGCGTACGTAATTCATGCGACATGTTGGCAAGAAACTCTGACTTATACTTGCTTGTTATTTCCAGCTGTCTCGTTTTTTGTTCAATATCATAACGGGCCTGTTCAACTTCGCGGTTTTTCATTTCGAGTGAGCGTGTCTGCTCTTCCAGTTCCTCATTCGTCATCTGGAGTTCTTCCTGCTGTTGCTTCAGGTTTTGTGCCTGTTCTTCCAGCTCTTCGTTTACCTGCCTTAATTCTTCCTGCTGCGCCTGGAGTTCCTCACTCTGAACCTGGGTTTCTTCCAGCAATGATTTTAATATAGCTCTTGATTGTGACGAATTAAATGCGATACCAATATTCTCCGATACCATTTCCATCAATTGCAGTTCTTTATCGGAAAATGTAGTTAAAGTAGCCAGCTCAATTACTCCACTAACCTTTCCTGCATATTGGAATGGATAGATCAATAGTGTTTTGGGTAGTACATTTCCCAGTGAAGAATTTACCTTGATATAATCCGGGGGAAGATTCTTTATGAGTACAGGCTTTGCTTCACTCGCTG
>DASWXS010000246.1:0-3732 GCA_036405375.1 Bacteroidia bacterium | reverse complement strand
TGCAAAGGAATTTAAATACAAAATATTTGTGCTCACTGTTGAGAACCGCCACAATGGAAAGAATACTCACAATGTAAGCGACGAGCAGGTAAAGAAGATGGCAGAGAAATATAAGGTAATTTTAATGTGATCCCGATTTAGTTTTCAACTACAGGTTTGTCCCAATAGCATCCACACCAAAGCGAAAACCAGTACCGTACCGAAGCATCCGCCTCCCCATTTTGCGGCAGCACCTCCTGCCAAAAGCCCTCTGAATAAATTGTTCATATGCGTTAATTTTAGTGACGAAATACATATGAAATTCATGCCAGCGGATTTCAGAAAGATCATAAATTGGAGCATTATGCACTTTAGTATCCCGCTTTTTCGGCTGGATATGCATTAAAAGTACCATTGCCTTTCGCGATTACGATATTGTTCCTGTTAATTGCAATGATCTCGCCCATAGTGAAGAGGATTCTTTTTCCGGGTTTATCTACCCAGGCTTTTCCTTCGAGTACATCACCCAACAGCGCGGGACTATAAAAGCTGGTTTTGTATTCAACAGTTGAAACTACTTTATTTTCATTAGCAACCAACGATAAAGAAGCTACACCTAACATACCGTCCATTAAAGCAGCAATGAGCCCTCCATGTGCAGCGTTAGGTGTAGCTAAATGTTGTTCGGTCACTGTAAGCCTGTAGGATATTTTACCCTGTGCTATTTCGGTTAATTCCATTCCGAGCAAACGCCCGAAATGGTTATAACGCGAATATTTTTCAATCAGGTCAGTGGATACCGACATATATTATTCAATAATTACTTTACTTGTCTGGATTCCTTTTTCAGAAACAGCTTTCACGAAATACATACCAGCAGCTACTCCACGCAGATCAATAGTTTGTTTGTCTTTTGATCCGCTCATTTCAACATTCTTTATTTCCTGTCCGTTAATTGAAATGATTGAAACAGTAATTGCATCTGATGATAATGACTGAACAGTGAATAATCCATTGTTCGGGTTAGGATACAAACCAATAAGATTGTTTGTGTTTTTGTATTCTTTTATACCAACATTGTTGTCGAATTCCAGTGTCCATGAGTTAAATGTTCCTACATCAGCACCTGCATCATCTACAATTCTCAGTCTCCAAACACCATTCGGGTCCTGTCCGTTGAATTTTGCGAAACCTGCCGAATCCTGTGTATGATAATACCCGGATACAATTGCGTCTTCATCAAAAACAATGATGTTGGTTAAAGCTGTATCAGTAAAAGTGACAGTCGGATAATCTACATTATCAGCGCCAATATCAGCTGCCAATAACAACGAATCTCCATTTGGAGCGAAAAGGGTTAATTCAATATCATCCGGCCATGTGTGGGTAATTCCGTCTATTGTCAATCGTTTTACCTGGATGTTGGTACCAAGGTTGTTTGCGATTCCACAGAACGGAATTGCAGAAACAACTCCGGCAGGATTGTTATCCGGAATATCCATAGCATTCATGTCTGATTTCAGCATAAGGCCGGAAGCCTCACTTAATATCGTGAAGCTGGTGGTATCATTGCTTTGATCTCCATCAGAATTCAATTGAGTAAACAGTTCAACAAAATACGTTCCGGGAGTTGAAAAATCAGCACCGGTAAGATATGCATAATTTACAGTAGTTCCGGCTGCAAGTGTGGCTGTATAGGTTTCAGAAACAACAGGACCACCATTAATGCGGTAACCAATAGGGAAACCATTAAGATCAGCAGCTCCGATATTGCTTACATCAACAGAAAGCTCGAAACCCGGTTGAAAATCGCAGGCGCGGGTTGGACCCGTATAAGCGTGCATCTCCAGATCATTGGAAACTACTTTGCGGATCTTGATGTTATCAATAACCAACACATACATATCGGTAGCTGAATAACAATTAAAACCAAAGTTGTAATTTCCGTTAGCTGTAATTTTTACACCTGCGGTTACCGTTACAAATGTTTCATCTATTAAAGAAGCATTGTCCCAGATTGTAGTGGTTTGTGCGACAACCGTTTGTCCGTTGCCCATGGTTAATTTAAGGCTTTCAGGATAATCGGCACCTCCAACTACATAATCAAATGTAATCACTATCGAATCGCCATTTGCTAAAGTTAATGCGGGAGTAAAAGCCCATGCATCTGCCGGATCGGTAGAGGAATACTCGTAAAACATGGATTGTACTCCATCTGATGCGAATGTTGGTTCAAAATCATTTAAGGCCCAGCTGTTACCTGTACCATTGTTTAGTTCACTCCAGCCCGGAGGCGGAAATGTTGCTCCTTCAAAGCTTTCGGTTAATAATACCTGTGCATTTGATCCTACAAAGCACACGGCAAATAATAAAGAGAGTAATTGTTTTTTCATGCTACACAAATTTTAATTCTTACTAAAATGTGCAACAAGTTACTGAAAAAATAACAGAAAAACAATTTATTATTCTTCTTTACTGTAATAGAGGATATAATAATTCAGGCCTTTTTCATCGTCAAAGCCCTTTTTGATATAATCATGGCGACCGTGAACATACACATGAAAATTTTTGTCCAGCTTTATAACCGACTTTAAAAATTTGGCGTTTTTCTTTACGGCAGTAGGCGAAATATCAAAATCTTCTACGTCATTTAACTGGCGATCGCTATTGTATTGGGTTTTATAATCTTTAAAGGCTTCTACCAGTTCAGGTTGTATCATAACTTCCTGCTCAAAATTCTTTGCGTTGTACTTGTCGTGCTCTTTAAAGTAATTCAGAGAGCGGTTCATCATCATCATTTTATCCGTACGATCAACATTGTTCTCCTCTGTAAGAACTTCTTCGCAGAAGCTTTTGCAGGTATCCAGCATTTGCTGTGTATGATAAAAATTATCTTCACGCATTTTCACGTTCAGGAAATCTTCGAGCCAGTACAAAGCTGCTTCAGCAATACGGTGACTATTATCTACGATACTGATTTTGTAACCATTTTCTTTTTCTGTATTAAAGATCAGGCACCCCTTATCCAGTTTGTTGATATTGATTCCGTTCTCCGTTTCAATTTCGAACTCATCCATATGTTGGTATACCTTTAAATAAGTTTCTTTGTTTTCTGATTTAAAGATCCCGATGGCGTCACACAATTCACCATCTACAACACACTCACGGATATACGTTACATAAAATTCGCCACCTTTTATTTTGGGATGATTACTTTGATCGTATAGTTTTTGCGCAATTTTTTTTGAATGCTCAAAGAACTTTCCCTGGTCGTCAAATATCTCTGCAACAAACGAGTGAACATCATGGATTTTTATGGCATCTGACTTGCCGAAATGATAATAAATATCTGTCTTAAAAGGTGTTAAAAAGAAATGCATCAATGTTTCTTTCACAAATTCTTCTTTAAATTTGAATGGTTGTTTAGAAAAACTCACTTCTTCTCCGTTTCCTTTATTCCCAACGTAGTGAACTGCAAAAGATGTTAATTCGGCGCGCTTAAACTCTATCATGGCACAAATTGTGTTAGTGTAAATTGCGAAAATAACCGTTTGCACCATGATTGGAAGAAAATGATTTCAACAAAATGGGATAAGTGGTGAATAAATAGTGTGAACGAAACAACAAAAACAAATACATTACGTACATTTATAGGTATAAATCCGTTTTTAACTAATAGAGTATGTTCTAACAGGAATAGCAACGTTTACCCGGGTTTATAAAAACAAAAATCAGCTTATGAAAAACAACAAA
>DASWXS010000245.1:0-4161 GCA_036405375.1 Bacteroidia bacterium | reverse complement strand
AAGCGTTTGCTGATAATCCTTTATTTGCAGATACTAAGATCGTTTATTCAGTTTACAACGACGAGTTCCCGGGAACACTTGACAAAGAATTTGCGTCTAAAATTCCAATTGAAGGAATTAATGCAAAAGATGTGAAACATGTGGCTTCTGAACCAAGTTTTGTAAACCTTACCAAATTAGCGATTGATAATTCTGATGGAGTTATTTTCGCTTCAGAAAATCCGAATGCTGATATCCAGAAGTATGTGAAAAAATCAGGAAAGTTAAACCTAGGCTACAAATCTCCTGAAGATTACATGGACGCATACTCTGAGTTTTATAATACAGTTCTCGAGGGAGTTGAAGAACTGGCTTAAAATAAATCATTAATAATACCGTTAAAAAGTTTAACACCTTTTTGCTCTTTTAAAGACATTAAAGTGTTAAACTTTTTTATTTTTGCGCTGTGATAAATAGATCGTTATATAGCCTCCTGGCTCTTGTGTGTATAGTTTTCGCTTCCTGTAAAAAAACTGATTCCAATGTAGGAAAAGATATTTTGCCTAATGAAGATATCATTGGCGCAACTTACACAGATACCACTTCGGTTATTTGTTATACTGTTCCCGATGATAGCATGCGTACTGATGAATCTTACGTTGGAGGAATTGCAAGTCTTATAGGCTCTATAGCTGATCCTGTTTTTGGAAGGACGGATGCATCCGTGTATGTGAATTTTTCCAATCCTAACAACATTACCAATATTGGTTTTGGATCAGATCCAAAGCTGGATTCAGTTGTACTTATGGTTGCTTACCAGAAAGACTCTTATTACGGGGATAAAAGTGATCCATTGCAGGTAAATGTGTATCGTCTTGAATCAGGTATCTATTACGATTCATCTTATTACGCGTATACGCAAAAAACAATCGATCCACAGGATCTTACTTATTCAGGAGCAGGAAAAACAACCGTTTTCGATCCTTCAACAAGTGTATATGATGGCGATACAAAATACGCCCCGCATCTTCGCATACGATTAAAAAACGAAGTGGGTCAGCAATTTATGGACGATACTACCAAGCTCGCGAGTACTTCAGCTTTGCAGCAGTTCTTCAAAGGCGTTTTGATCACTACAAAAAACACAGTGATTGCGGGTAACGATTATGGGAGTATTGGTTACTTTGATTTCACCAGTCCATTATCCAAAATTTCAATCTACTATCACAACGGAACCAATCTCACCATTAAAAGAATTGATCTCACCTGTACAAGCGCATCTGCGCGTTTTAACCAGTATCAGCATGACTATACCAATGCTGCTCCGGAATATAAACAGCAATTAGATGAAACAAATATTGCTTTAGGTAACAACAATGTATTTCTACAGGGAATGGCGAGCAGTAAAGTGAAAATTAAATTTCCTAATCTTAAGCATTTCAGTGATTCAGGAAAAATTGCCATCAACAAAGCTGAACTTGTATTTCAAATTGACAAAAGCTCTACGTATTTTGATGGAACAAAATTCGCACTGCCTGCGCGATTTGCTTTGGAAGGATTAACTGCAGCCAACACAACATTCACGTTGCCTGTTGACCAGAGTTATGATCTCGTGGGAGTTTGGGGTTTATTGGACGGAAGCAGCGAATATCGTTTCCCGATCTCGTATACTGCACAAAAAATTGCAAACGGAGATTACGCTGATTTTACTTTCTCTATGCGTATTTTTCAGCATCATAGTAACCCTGCCCGTATTGTATTGGGAGGAAAAAACAACGCTACATACCCTGTAAAACTTAAGGTGTGGTATACGCGGATAAAATAAATTTGGAGAATAGAAAAATTCTGTCTTATATTTGCGCCATGCAAAACAACCAACAATTTATGCATCATCATTTCACTTACTCAAAAAAGGTAAGCGATGCTGTATTGTTGTTAATGAACTAAGAGAAATATATTAATACATACTTTTAATCTAAGGCTTACCAAACGGTAAGCCTTTTTTGTTTTATATACTTATGATAAAAATAGCCATACAAAAGTCGGGCAGGTTGAGTGAAGACTCACTGAGACTTTTAAAGGAATGCGGAATTTCAATCGATAATGGGTTGAATAAACTGAAAGCAAGCGCACGTAATTTTCCACTGGAGGTATATTTCCTTCGTGATGATGATATTCCCCAATACGTTGAAGACGGAGTAGCTGATATTGGAATTGTCGGGGAAAATGTATTGTTGGAGAAAAACAGGAAACTGGCCGTCATACGTAAACTCGGATTTGGTAAGTGTCGCTTATCGCTTGCTATTCCACGCGAAGCAAAATATAAAAGTGTGAAAGACCTGGCCGGGAAAAAGATAGCTACATCCTATGTGAATATACTTTCCTCATACCTGGAAAAAAACAAAGTGAAGGCAGAAGTACATGAGATCAGTGGAAGCGTGGAAATAGCTCCGGGAATTGGTCTTGCAGATTCAATTTGCGACCTGGTAAGTTCGGGATCAACACTTTTTACAAATGGATTAAAAGAAGTGGAAGTGGTAATGCAATCGGAAGCCGTATTGGTGAGCAACAAACGATTGGATAAGAAGAAGAGAAAAATAGTTGATGACTTGTTGTTCCGTTTTGATGCAGTAAAAAAGGCCAAGAATAACAAATACATTCTTTTGAATGCCCCTGATAATAAACTGGGGAAGATCTGTGATATTCTTCCGGGTATGAAAAGTCCTACCATACTTCCGCTGGCAGAGAAGGGATGGAGCTCTGTTCATTCGGTTGTACAGGAGGATGAGTTTTGGGAAATTATTACAGAGCTAAAGCAAAATGGCGCACAGGGAATATTAGTAGTACCAATTGAAAAAATGATCCTTTAAAAAAATGAGTATGCAGGTAATAAAATATCCATTAAAAAGTGAATGGCAAAAATTGACAGAGCGACCGATAATTGATAACTCGAACCTGGAAGAAAAAGTGCAGTATGTGCTTGATGAGGTAAAAAGCAATGGTGATGCTGCTATCAAACGCTTTACCCTTGAATTCGACAGGGTTGAACTGGAAAACTTTATGGTGTCTGAACAGGAATTCAGTGATGCTGAAATCCAAATTGAACCTGATCTGAAAGAAGCAATTGATACAGCATATGCAAATATTAAAAAATTTCATATTGCTCAAAAGGAAACAACCAGGAAAATAGAAACAATGCCTGGTGTTGAATGCTGGAGAACTTCAGTACCTATTGAAAAAGTGGGTTTGTATATTCCCGGCGGAACAGCGCCTTTATTTTCTACTTTACTGATGTTGGGAATACCGGCTGTTATTGCCGGATGTAAGGAGATCAGTATTTGCACACCAGCCGATAAACAGGGTAAGATCAATCCGGCTATACTTTATGTAGCAAAACTATTGAGAATTACTACGGTTTATAAAATTGGGGGAGCACAGGCGATAGCGGCTTTTGCTTATGGGACGGAAACAGTAAGTAAAGTGTACAAAATTTTTGGACCAGGTAATCAATATGTAACCTGCGCGAAACAATTGGTGGCAAAAAAAGATATGGCGATCGATATTCCTGCCGGACCTTCTGAGCTATTGGTGCTTGCAGATGGAAGTTGTGTTCCTGCATTTGTTGCCGCAGATCTGTTGTCGCAGGCCGAACACGGAATTGATAGCCAGGTTATATTGGTCAGTGATTCTGAAAAAATAATTTCGGAAGTAGTAAAGGAATTGAATCAACAGGTTTCTGTTCTTCCCAGGACAGAAATTGCCCTGAAAGCATTAGAGAACAGCAAGGCAATTTTGTTTAACACTTTGCAGGATGGAATAACATTCGCAAATCAATACGCACCTGAACATTTAATTATTGCGTGTGAAAAAGATGAAGAGTTGGCAGAGCAGGTTATTAATGCAGGTTCTGTTTTCCTGGGAAATTATACTCCTGAAAGTGCCGGGGATTATGCTTCAGGAACCAATCACACACTACCAACCAACGGATACGCAAAAGCATACAGTGGCGTGTCACTCGATAGTTTTGTGAAAAAGATCACGTTTCAAAAAATAAGTAAAGAAGGAATTCATAACATAGGAAAAACAGTTGAGCTAATGGCAGATAAGGAAGGTTTGCGGGCTCACAAAAATGCAGTGTCAATCCGATTAAAAAACACCACGAAGTAGCATTGATACCTCTGG
>DASWXS010000244.1:0-3177 GCA_036405375.1 Bacteroidia bacterium | reverse complement strand
TAAGCTCAGGAAATACAATTGAGGATAAAAGCTGTGGATTATTTTTATAAGTGTCAGAAATTTTTTTGATCTCAGTTGTATGAGAAGCGGTGTAGTTCAATGCACTTCTGTATTCATCCGCATATAATGAGTCGTACTTGTTGAGCTGTTGAGCTGCGAAAGGGAAAAAAACACTCCATGATATGTAGATTAATTTGTGCATTTGTAATTTATAATGCACGCGTTAAAAAAAGTTACAGAAATTTTTACTGCAGGGTTAATTTATTTCCTGTAAGCCAGGAAATGAGGATTTTCAATACTTTCTTTATTGTAACGAAGAGGAAGATTATCTTCAAAAGAAATAATTTCTCCACCGGCGTATTTTAGTATGCAATGCCCCGCACAGGTGTCCCATTCCATAGTTCGCCCATAGCGTGGGTATTCATGTGCTTTCCCTTCTGCAATCAAACACATTTTAATACTGCTTCCTGTGTAAATAAGCTCTGTTTTCTCTTTTTCCTGCTTACGGTTCTGAATATATCTTTTGGTTTCTACATTCGGGTGCGACCTGCTGGCTACAATGGTATGTGCTGCTGGTAACGTTTGCAAAGGAAGTTTTACAGATAGTTGTATGATCTCTTCGAGGGAAAGTGATTCAAATTTACTTTGATGTTCAATATACGTATGACGATCTATCTTAAAAGAGCCTTTATCTTTTGATGCAAAATAGAGGTCTTTGAATATGGGAGAGAAAATGACTCCTATTACCGGTTCACCTTTTTCAGCCAGGGCAATATTGACAGTAAACTCTCCATTGCGGTTAATGAATTCTTTGGTTCCATCGAGCGGATCAACAATCCATAACTGATCCCAGTTCTTTCTTTCAGCATAAGAATGATGAACACCTTCTTCTCCTAAAACAGGAATTCCTAAAACACTTAATTCTTTTTCAATGATTTCATTTGCCTGCTTGTCGGCAATGGTTACTGGGGTGTCGTCGCTTTTGTATTCTATTGAAACGGGATGCTGATAAACATGTTCTATATGCTTTCCTGCTTTCACAGAAGCCTGGATAGCGGCATATAGAAGTTTATCAGTATTCATACTATTTCATGTAAGTGTCTTTTGTTTCGCTGAAAGATGGCCAGTTATTATAATGCCAGTTCGCAATTACTTTACAGTCTTTCATTAACATCAGTCCAGGATTGGAGCGAATCATAGTTTTTAGTACTACACCATCTGCACTCACAAAATCGTATAGCGCATTGTGAGCATGTTTAAAGTTATTGATCTGCTCGGCACTTGAGGAAGTGATAGCTGTAATTGGAATGTTATTCTTTTTAGCGAGTTCATAAAAATCATTGATTTTCGCATGAACGGAAGGATCTGTTTCTGCTTTATCGAGGTTCCAGTAAACGATATAGAAGTTATAACCTTTAATGCCAAGAATACTATCTGTAATAGTATTGCCATCCATATCGCTTAAAGTAAAGTCAACAATTTTTGGAGCATCTTCTGCGGGTGTAATTTCTACAGAGCCAAGAGCAGAATCGTAAGCCCAGTTCAATGTGTCCTGCCAAGGATAATTTTTATCAGTGAATTCTTTTTTCTCACCGGTCTTTATATTTTTATAAATAAAGCGCGATTCGTAAACAGCAGGTTTAAAATTCGGGCCAGGTTTTAAACCATCACATATACTTTTACCCGGAGCATAAGCCCTGAAATCTTTAACCGGTAAATTTCTGTAGGTGTAGATCGGGAACCAGATAGAAAGAATAATGAATACAGTAGCGAGTGCTGTATTAATAAAACTTCTGTTGAAAATAGGATTGATGTTTTCTTTCCCAACGAATAACAGTGTAATAAGAATAAGAAGCACAACGTCTTTTCCAAATGAAGTCCATGGTTTCAAAACAAGGAAATCGCCAAAACAACCACAAGTAGTTACTTTATTGAAACACGCCGAGTAGAAAGTAAGAAAGGTAAAGAAAACGATCTGTAACATCAGCAACCATAAAGTTAGATTGCGAAGGATACCGATCAGCAGTAAAAATCCTAAAGCCATTTCAGAGATACAAATAATGGTTGCAAGCGGCTGTGCAATGTGAGCGAATGAATCGAAAATTCCCCAGCCGGTTGCTTCTTTAAATACTTCGAAGTATTCTTCCAGCTTGTAGCCAAACCCAACGGTATCGTTTGCTTTTATCCATCCCGAGAAAATAAACAAACCTCCTACTAAAAAACGACAGATATGTGTTAACCAGGTAAAACGTGCGAAAAAATCAGATGCATTGATAAACACAAGCAATAAGGCTAGAAGCGATCCCAACCAAAGTTTGCTGTAGCATGGTGGGCAGATAAAGAAAATCAGAATAGCCAACCCTGCTGAAACGATAAATTTAAATAATTTGCTTTGTAAGAATTTTTTCATGTTTCGCTGATTTAAAAACGTCGTTAAAATACAAAAATCATACCCTAAAATTACCAGATCTTTTTGATCTCGTATTTGATTCCATTCACTGTTACCTCCTCATTCCGTTTGTGTCCAATAATCTCTTTTCCAAGCGGAGAAGTAGTAGATACAGCAAAGATCAGGTTGTCCTTCACTTTTACTTTTCCAAGCCCGATCGAAACAAACAAATAGCCCTGGTTGGTAAATACAAGGCTTCCCTTCATAATGTATCCCAGGTCAAGACTCAGATCAATGCGTTGCAGATCGAGCTTTTGTTTTTCCAGTTCATCCAATTGTACAGCCAGTTTTTCCTGCTCCAGCTGGTTCATTGCCTTCGAGGTTTCATGTTTATCACCCGCAGAGCTTTTTGATTCATTATTACCATCATCCATTAATGAAAACAATTCATCCTGCATTTGCTGGATTTTCATATCGATAGCGGCCATGCAGGCGTCGTATACCTGGTATTTAAAATCTATATTCATTTCTTGTTAATGCAAAGGCCTCTTTTTGATCATCCCGCCTTTTGTTTCGTTTATGGAATGCTTTATTACAAATGCTTTGGGATCTACCTTTTCAATTTCAACTAAAATTTTGTGTGTTTCCAGTCGTGTTACAACACAAAAAAGAATTTTTCTGTCTTCTACTTTATGCCCTGTACTTCCAAACCCTGATTCACCTTTGTAAACAGTTACACCCCGCCCAAGGTTTTTGATAATGATGTTCTTTACTGCTTCCGCTTTGTC
>DASWXS010000243.1:0-2332 GCA_036405375.1 Bacteroidia bacterium | reverse complement strand
TTACACAAGGAATAAAATACATTTCTGAACTATTTACCAGGTATTGCACCTCCGGATCGGTAGCGTAATTTTCTAACAGGTACCACATGTAGAAGATCAGCTGCGATAAGGATTCAGCTTCACGTGCATGGTGCAGTGCTGTATATAATAGTTGTGGTTCTGTTTCTGCCGCATTCGGGTTATCGCTTATTTTTAGCCAGAAAAGCTGGTTACCTTCATCCGTTGTGCCGCTTCCGATAGGAGCTCTTGCACCGATCAGGTTCGGATATTTGGCGGCCATGCTGTCCAGGTTATCGAGCATTTCCTGGTAAGTAAAAAATCCGCCCATGTTTCCCAAATTAAAATTCTGTGGAGTTTGAAATTCCTGGCAGGCATTACAGCTGCCTGCTGCCGCTGCAGTTTCATTTTTAGGGTTGTAATTTTTGTACGCGTCGTTTTGATGTTTGTAAAACGCTTCTACATCATTAATTAATATATCATAAGGAAGACCTGTTTTTTTGACAGCTTTAATTTCATTGTCGGAAAGGTCAGTAATGAGATACAAGCCTTTTTTAAATTCTCCATGATCCACTGCAATGCCTGCCTTGGCCAATTCAATGATTCCCTTCTCGCCGGTATACACTTTTACGCGATGATATTTTTGGGTTTGTGCAGTAATTGATAAGGAGATCAAAACAGCACACAGGGCAAGTAGTTTACGCATGATCAGTTTAATTTAGATGGCGGTAAATGTAGAAGAATAAAGATAGGAATACAATTTTTTACCGTTAAAATCGACGAAACCGGGAAGTATGGAAAAAAGTTTTTTGCCTGGTTACAGCGGCTTTATTTCCACTACCTGGCCGTATTTATTTACCATGCTTTTGGTATCTTCAAAGGCCTCTTTCATTTTAATTTTCATACTGTCGGAAATGAAAGCGGGAACGAAATCAGGGAAATCATAAAGTTGAGCAGGTAATACTATATGTTGTTTCATGGAAGGTTTTTCGGCCCTGTAAACCCATGTTGGTAATATGTCGGCTTTGCTTACGCTTACCTTGTTGGTGGTATAATTTTTCTTCACTTTTAAATTCAGTATAACTCCTGCATCTGTATACCTCCAGTACTGGTTGGAAATGAAATTACCAAGCGAGTAGGCTATGAAACAGGAGTCACCATCTTTTTTGTAAGATTCAACGTATTTAGCGGGACCCACTACATGCGGATGAGCGCCAATGATCAGGTTTGCCCCGGCCTGCCATGCATAACGTACCGCATCTTTTTGTGATTGCACCGGTTCTGCGGCATTCTCTATCCCGAAATGGTAGAACACTAAAACAATATCGCTTCCCAGTTGTTTAGCTTTTTTTATTTCGTTGGTAATGGCTGCGGAATCAATTACATTAAGCATGTATTTGTGATCAGACTTTGGATAAGAGCCATTTGTTCCATAGGTATAATTTAAAACGGCAAGTTTCACACCGCGGATGTTAACGATCCGCACTGAATCGTGGTCACGCTGACTGGCATAGGTGCCGGCATAAGGTAAATTATTTTTTTTGATTACTTCAATGGTGCGTTGTAAACCGTCTTCACCAGTATCCATACTGTGGTTATTAGCGGTAACAAGAAAATCAAATCCGGCATCTTTTAATGCAGCAATGTATTCGTCGGGCGAATTAAAAGCCGGGTATCCCGCATATGGTTTAGAGCTCCCGGCCATTGTAGTTTCCAGGTTGCCTATGGTTACATCTGCTTCAGAAAGATATTTTTTTACATAAGTAAATGAGCCTGTGAAATCGTAAGTGCCATCCTCTTTTTTAGCATTGTTGCTTTGTGGCTTATGACACATAAGATCTCCTACGAAACTTAATGAAATTTCTGCCGTACTGTCATTACTGCCATTTAAAGGGGGAAGAATGGAATTATGAATAGTGAAGCCCGGCGTTTGTGCCTGCAAAGCGTATACAAAAAATGAACAGATCAAAAGAAAACTAAATGGAACGGCGATGAGCTTTGTATTTTTCGGCAACATACGAAATGGTTTTATCAATGGGTGTAAATGTGTAATTAAGTTCTTTTGCAATTCTTTCATGGGAAAAATAGTTTTTATTCAGGGCTGCGTCAATTGTGGTTTTCGTGATACGTGGATCGGAGCTGAACATTTTTTCCAGGAAAGCACCGGTTTTCAGCATCCATTTTCCTGCTTCAACTGAAGGGAGCTTATTCCCGAATTCTCTATGAAACTGGTCGAGCACGTATTTAAAACTCTTATTGTCTCCGCTCACTACAAAACGCTTGCCGGTAATTTTTTTCTCCATGAGTCCAAGCATGCATTTCACTACATCCTGTA
>DASWXS010000242.1:0-13465 GCA_036405375.1 Bacteroidia bacterium | reverse complement strand
ATATGCATACTTTGATGTGTCTGAAAAGGAATATCTGTATTACGCACGAAATTTAAAATCGGATAGCGTCGGATCCAAAATTGTTTCTTTAATTCTTGCTGATGGGAGCGAACATCCTTTCAAAGGAAAAATTGAAACTGTTGAAGGTATAATTGATGAAGGAACTGGAAATATTGCTTTTCGCGCAAAATTTCCTAACCCCGAAAAAATCATTAAACATGGAGCCAGCGGTAGAGTACGATTACGTAAAAAATTTACCAATGTGCTCGTGGTACCTCAAAAATCAACTTTCGAAATACAGGACAAGTTATATGTATACGTAGTTGACAAAAACAATGAAATACAAATACGCAATATAGAATATATCGCAAGGCTGCCACATTTATTCATAATTGGAAACGGCCTCAATGCGGGAGAGCGCATTGTTTATGAAGGAATTCAAAACATAAAAGCCAATATGGTCATCACGCCCGAAGATCACAGTATGCAACAAATTATTAAAGAATTAGGCTCTAAATAAGTCAGATCATGTTCAAAAAATTTATTCAACGACCGGTGTTATCACTGGTAATATCATTGTTTATAACGCTACTTGGCGTATTGGCCATGTTACAATTACCCGTAACTCAATATCCTGATATTGCTCCACCAGCTGTATCTGTAACAACCAAATACACGGGTGCCAATGCCGAAGTATGTGCGAAAGCTGTAGTAACTCCATTAGAACGCGCCATTAATGGTGTGCCCGGAATGGCATATATGACATCGGTATCAGGAAACGATGGAACAAGTATTATACAGGTATATTTTAAAGTAGGTACTGATCCTGACCTGGCTGCTGTAAACGTTCA
Source organism: Bacteroidia bacterium (assembly GCA_036405375.1). Lineage (GTDB taxonomy): Bacteria > Bacteroidota > Bacteroidia > B-17B0 > Aurantibacillaceae > JADJDM01. The sequence continues at coordinate 12,614 of DASWXS010000242.1, read as the reverse complement.
AAACCGCGTGGCAACTGTATTGGATGAGTTACCCGAAGAAGTTATCAAGGCAGGGGTATCTACCGAAAAAGAAGTAAACAGTATGCTGTTATACTTAAATTTAGTAAGCAGTGATACAACCCTGGATGAAAAATTCATTTACAATTTTGCTGATATTAACGTGCTGGCTGAATTAAAACGTATTGACGGGGTTGGTTTTGCAGACATTATGGGATCAAGGGAATATGCTATGCGCGTATGGTTGAAGCCAGCAAAATTAGATGCCTATGAAATTTCCGCTGAAGAAATAATTAATGCGCTGAAAGTGCAAAACATTGAAGCTGCACCCGGAAAAATTGGCGAAAGTTCAGGAAGACAATCACAATCGCTGCAATACGTATTAAGATACACAGGCAAACTTACTCAAAAAGAACAGTATGAAAATGTTGTGATCAAGGTAAATGAAAGCGGAGAGATGCTCCGTCTGAAAGATGTGGCCGATATTGAGTTCGGGTCGCTGGATTATGATGTATTGTCGAAAGAAAACGGCAGACCATCAGCTGCTATCGTACTGAAACAACGTCCGGGTTCAAATGCAAGTGAAGTGATCAGTACTATCAAGGAACGCATGAATTTCCTGAAAGAAACAACATTTCCTCCGGGGATGGATTATACTATCAGTTATGATGTATCACGTTTTTTGGATGCTTCTATACATGAAGTCATCAAAACACTTATCGAAGCATTTATACTTGTTGCTCTTGTAGTGTTTGTTTTTCTACAGGACTGGCGTTCCACACTAATACCTGTGTTAGCAGTACCCGTATCATTGATCGGAACATTTGCTTTTATGCAGCTGTTCGGTTTTTCTATTAACCTGTTAACGCTATTTGCTTTGGTATTGGCTATTGGTATTGTCGTCGATAATGCCATTGTAGTTGTTGAAGCTGTTCACGCTAAAATGGAGGAAAACAACGCGGATGCCAGAACTGCCAGCATGCAGGCGATGGGTGAGATAGGCGGAGCTATTATTGCCATTACATTAGTTATGTCGGCCGTGTTTATCCCGGTGGCATTTTTAGATGGACCTGTTGGTGTTTTCTATCGCCAGTTTTCTATTACCATGGCTATTTCAATTGTTATTTCGGGAATAAATGCATTAACATTAACTCCTGCTCTATGTGCCATTATGCTTAAAAACCCACATCACCATGCCAAGTCCAACAATTTTTTGACACGGTTTTTTGGAAGGTTCAATGCCGCATATAATTCAATATCCGGTAAGTATCAAAAGATACTAGGCTTATTTGTAAACCGCCGGACAATAACCCTGGCAGCATTAGTGATATTTAGTATTGCTACCTGGGGAGTAAGCAGATTCCTTCCAACAGGTTTCATCCCTACCGAAGACCAGGGAACAATTTATGCAAACGTTACAACACCCGTTGGCGCAACATTGGAACGAACGGAGGCTGTAATGACCGAGATCGATAATGTGGCGAAAACAATTGAAGAAATTGAATCTACCTCAACACTTGCCGGATTCAGTATGATGACAGATGGAGCCGGAGCATCTTTTGGAATGAGCACCATTAGTCTGAAATCGTGGAACGACAGAAACAAAACAGCTGATGATATTATTGCTATTCTCCAGGAAAAAACAAAACACATTAAAGATGCCGAGGTTCAGTTTTTCCCACCACCAGCTGTTCCCGGTTTTGGAAACGCCAGTGGTTTCGAATTAAGATTACTGGACAAAACAGGCTCAGGTAATTTACAACAAACCTACGAGGTAACTCAAAAATTTATCGAAGCAGTTGGCAAGAGAAAGGAAATTAAAAACATCTTCACCAGCTTTAATCCAACCTTTCCTCAATACCTGATTCACATCGACCAGGACATTGCAGCACAGAAGGGTATCACAGTAGATAATGCCATGAGCAATCTTCAAACACTGATGGGAAGCTTTTATGCTACAAACTTCATCCGTTTCGGACAAATGTATAAAGTTATGCTGCAGTCCGATCCAAAATTTAGGGCTCAACCCGAAGATATTCTGAAACTTCGCGTGAAAAATAAAGATGGAGAAATGGTGCCTTATTCACTGTTCAGCAAAATAGAAAGAATATATGGTCCTGAACAACTAACACGTTACAATATGTACATATCAGCAATGTTGAACGGCGAAGCAGCCGATGGGTACAGCAGTGGTGATGCCATCAAAGCACTGGAAGAAGTTGCACGCGAAAATCTGCCCAGGGGTTATTCTTATGACTGGTCGGGAATGACCAGGGAGGAAATAGCTTCAGGCAACCAGGTCATTTATATTTTTGCCATTTGCCTGCTGTTCGTGTATTTATTGCTGGCCGCGCAATACGAAAGTTTCCTCTTACCATTACCCGTATTATTATCATTACCGGTTGGGATATTCGGCTCCTTGTTTTTACTGTCCATTACCGGTTTAGAAAATAATATTTATGCACAGGTAGCCATGGTCATGCTAATCGGCCTCCTTGGCAAAAATGCCATCCTGATAGTGGAATATGCGATCCTAAAACAAAAGCATGGAATGTCGGCCCGGGAAGCTGCTGTGGAAGGAGCAGTAGCCCGTTTACGTCCAATACTGATGACATCTTTTGCATTTATCGCCGGATTAATTCCACTGATGCTGGCTTCAGGAGCGGGTGCCATTGGTAACCAAACCATTGGAACCGCAGCCGCAGGCGGTATGTTGTTCGGTACCGTCTTCGGAGTGCTTATAGTCCCCGGATTATTTGTATTGTTTTCCAACATTCATTCAAAAAGTAAAAAATCAACTTCAAAAGAAAAACCACCAGAGTCTTATGTTCAAGTATAAAATACACTTCCTCATCGCATTAGCATTATTTATAATTGTTGGTTGCAAAACAACACAGTTAAGCACAGATGCTATTAATAAAAGTCTGCCGAAAAATTATGTTTCAGGTGCAGACTCCTCCTCTGCCAAAATTGCTAATTGGCGGGAGGTCTTCTTTGATTCAAATTTAGTATCATTAATAGATACCGCGCTTAAATATAATTATGATCTGAAACTGGCTTTACAAAAAGTAGAAATAGCCAGGGCAGGTATAAAATTTAATAAGGGAGTACGCTTACCTGAATTAGGAGCAAATGTTTATGCAGGGCAAAGAAAATTTGGAGATTATACTATGGATGGTGTTGGTAATTACGACACCCAGTTCTCCCCCAATATTAATGATAAACAACAAATTCCTAATCCCCTACCCGATTATTATGTGGGGTTCCAGGCATCATGGGAAATAGATTTGTGGGGGAAGCTAAAAAATAAGAAAAAGTCAGCGGCAGGGAAATTTATCGCATCCCAGTATGGAAAAGACCTGATCATTACCAATTTAATTGCAGAAGTTGCCGGCACTTACTTCGAGCTGCTGGCACTTGACAATGAGGCTCAAATACTGGCCGATAATATTGAATTGCAGCAAACGGCCGTTGAATTATTATTAGCACAAAAAGAAGCAGGGAAAGCAACGGAACTCGGCGTTGAGATGATGAAAGCGCAACTCCTCAGTTCTAAAGCCATTCAGGTCGAAGTACAACAAAAACTGGTTGAAACGGAGTGTAAATTAAATTTCCTGTGCGGTGCTTATCCAAAAGAAATAAAACGTGACACCGGTTATTTTTCGCAGCATTTACAAACTAAATTCGACGTTAGTATTCCATCTGACCTGGTTAAAAACAGGCCGGATATTTGCCAGGCCGAATTTGAATTAAGAGCCAGCAATGCCGATGTAAAATCGGCACAAGCCGCTTTCTATCCCAGTTTAAACATTACCGCAGCACTTGGCCTACAATCATTTAATGCAATGCTCCTGATGGAAACACCTGCGTCGATGGCTTATAATGTTTTGGGCGGACTGACAAGTCCACTACTAAATCGCCGAAGATTAAAAGCCGACTTAATGGCAAGCAAAGCCGGGCAAAAGCAAGCATATATCAACTACGAAAAAACAGTTGTGAACAGTTTTAAAGAAGTTTTTGTTGCACTAAGTAATATACAAAACACAAAAACAATATTCGATTTAAAAAAAGAGGAAGTGTCTATTTTAAAAAAATCAGTCGCAACATCGTCTGAGCTTTTTACAGCTGGTAGGGCCAGCTATTTAGAAATCATTACTTCACAAAAAAACATGTTACAGGCACAAATCGAATTAATTACGTTTTATAAACGTCAAAATATTGCGTTAATTGATTTGTACAGAGCCATTGGTGGGGGCTGGAAATAGAATTTTTCATAATAACCTTTTCAATATCCGGCGCTTAGCTTATCTATTTCCTATTTTTGTACAAACAAAAGCTCATGTGGAACAACAGCTTTACTAAAAATTTAGGGATTGAATATCCTATCATACAGGCCCCTATGCTTGGTGTATCAACTCCGGAAATGGCTGCTGCTGCTTCAAACCAGGGAAGCCTGGGTTCACTGGCGATAGGCGGACTATCACCTGAAGCAACAATCGATCTGGTACGCAAAACAAAGAAACTTACTTCCAAACCATTTGCTGTAAATTTGTTTGCCCATTCGGTTCCCGGGTATTCTATTAGTGATATAAAACCCATGCAGGATTTTCTCCTTTACCTGGCGCACAAACGGGGATACGCACTGAAAGAAAGTGATCTGTACAACTTTAAGTTTTACACCTGGCAGGACCAGGTTGATGCGTTGATACAGGAAAATATTTCTATCATCAGTTTTACATTTGGTTGCCTGGATAACGAAACCATAAAACAATTACAAGACAGGAATTGTGTACTTATAGGAACAGCAACAAGTACGGATGAAGCTCTATACCTGCAAAAGCATAATATAGACATGATTTGTGTACAAGGTATTGAAGCAGGCGGGCATCGTGGTACTTTTTTAACTCATGATCCATTGCCACAAGTAGGGCTTTTTTCACTGCTGCCACAAATTGCTGCAAGCACATCATTACCATGTATTGCCGCTGGCGGTATACACAATGTGCAAAGTATGCGTGCGGCATTTGATCTCGGTGCAGTTGCTGTGCAGATAGGCACAGCATTTATCGGAACCGAAGAAAGTATCGCCATCTATTCGTATAAGCAAAGACTTGAAACCGCAAAAGACACTGACTCATCAATTACCCGGGCATTTTCAGGAAGATGGGCGCGCGGGCTCAGGAACGAAATGATGAGGGAAATTGAAAATTCGGGTATTGCTATTCCTCCATACCCGATTATGAATAGCTTAACAGCTACATTCAGAAAATTGGCTCAGCAAAATAATGATGATGACTATACCAATTTGTGGGCTGGACAATCACCAAAGCCATCAGCCAAACATACAGGTACCGTTTTAATAAATCTTATAAAAGAATACGAAAATCTTTATAAGTAAATTATACTGATTTTCTTTTCGCTGCTTTAGCATGCTTCTTTATTCTTTTCCGCATACAATCCCAGTATGGTTTAGTGTAATTCACAAAAATCTCTTCGCCTGCTTTTATATCGCGCGAAGCAACTATATAACACTTATCTTCAAAAATCAGGTAATCACTATTGTTGCGGAATCCCTTCACGCGGGTAATACCAGCTGCATCGTTTGCATACCTGGCTTTGTATTGCGGGGTAGCTATCGCATCAATACATTTATCACGTCTTACATAAAACAAGTATTGATCTATCTCTTTCCGGGCACGCCTGCGATATTCTTTATATCCTATAATTTCGCCACGATATTCAATAATCCTGCTTTCTTTACGGATCGCTTTTGTAGTAAACAATCCTTTTCCTGCCCCGGGCAGATGCGACTTCTTAACAATCAATGCCATTCTCTAAATGCTGCAAAAATAATAAAATGTGCGTATTCATTTTCTACCGGGAAACATGTTTAATCCGTCAAAATGAGTAGAATAATCTACATATTCATTTTTACATTTATTTGCAGAATAACAGAACCTCTATTAATAAAGGGATTCAGCCGCTTGTTTTATTGGCACGGTTTGAGCTTCATACACTTGTGTGAAACACATATCTAATTTAGAATTTCAAACACAATAAATAAAATGAAAAAGTTGATCATGATCGTTGCAACCACCTTTATGTTAGGTGCCTGTAACAATGAAGCAAAAGAGCAGGCCGAAGCTGAATCGATACGACAGGAAATTATCGACTCTATTAGTACTGCTAACCATATACGCCAGGCAACAATTGATTCGATGAAAAACCTGGAAGAAAAACAGCGAGTGGTGGTTCATCATTATGAACAAAATTCTACCGCCAGCACTGAGGGAAACCAACCAGCTTCAACCCCTGAAAAGAAAAAAGGATTGAATAATACTGCTAAAGGAGCATTAATAGGTGCAGGAGCCGGAGCAATTGGCGGGGCATTAATTGATAAAAAACGTGGCGAAGGCGCTATTGTAGGTGGATTAATAGGTGCAGGCGCCGGGGCTATTTCAGGAGCTATTATAGATAAACAGAAAAAGAAGAAAGCCGAAGAACAGAAGAAAGCTGAAGAAAAATAATCATCCAACTATTTAAGAATTACTTTTTTTAACAACATTCCAATTTAATTTCATAAATTGTCCTGCCTGATCACAACAACATATCCTGTTGCGATCAGGCAGTTTTTTTATGCCGTTTGAGATCATAGAAACTGATAAGTATGTAATGAGAGTTTATCCTGAGCTCTCCTACATGGAATATATCATCAAAGAAGGAGTTACCATGGATGTTGAAGACGTTATTGCATCCAGGGCTCATGTGATTAATCTTTACCCGGAAGCTACATTCTACGTTTATGCTGAGGGAGTAGGTTTTTTAACGATGACCCGAAAAGCACGTGAAATTACTTCATCAAAAGAGCATTTGGACAATACACTGGCAATTGCATTTTATACTTCCAACATTTCTGTGTACTTACTTGGTGAGCTTTTTACAAAGATCAATAAACCCGCTGTGCCTACCCGTTTATTCAAAAACAGGGACCTTGCACGCGAATGGCTTCGTGAACAGGCCCAAAGCAATGGAATTATTCCAAAGTTCTAAGCCAGTTTATGATTAACATTACTATTCTGATAATTAAGTCTACCTTTGACACATGCCAGGTAAAATAAAAGATCAAAATGCTATTCTGAAAAAGCTTGGCATAAAACAACTGAATCCCATGCAGGAAGAAGCGGAAGCCGTTATTCGCGGATACACAGAAATCGTATTGCTCTCTCCTACCGGAACAGGAAAAACGCTCGCGTTCCTTTTGCCTATAATTGCCGAACTCGATCAACAATGTAAAGATGTGCAGGTACTGGTTCTTGTGCCTTCACGTGAGCTTGCCATACAAATAGGGCAGGTTGTGCAGGACATGGGAACAGGCTACAAAACCAATACTGTTTATGGCGGGCAATCATTCTCTACCGACCGGGTCAATCTCAAACACCGGCCCGCAATACTCATTGGTACACCAGGTCGCGTTGCCGATCACTTAAGAAGAAATACATTTCCTGTAGATAGTATTCGAACACTGGTGCTTGATGAATTCGACAAATCGCTTCATGTTGGTTTTGAAAACGAAATGCGGGAAATCATAAATACGCTTCCTGAATTAAGCAAAAAAATACTAACCTCAGCTACACAGGCTGTAGCAATCCCAAAATTTGTAGGTTTAAAAACTCCAAGGGTTATTAACCACCTCAAAGCACATACTTCGCAGTTAAAAATAAAAACCGTTATTTCTCCGTCCAAAGATAAACTGGAGACGCTTCTTAAAACAATTCATCACATTGGTAACGAGCCGGGAATTGTGTTTTGCAATTTTAAAGAAAGTATCGAACGCGTAAGTGCATTCCTGGATGAGCATAAAGTAGATCACGTATGCTTTTCGGGTGGCATGGAACAAAAAGACCGCGAACGGGCGCTGATCAAATTCAGAAACGGAACACAACGTTTGATTGTTGCTACAGACCTTGCAGCAAGAGGCATTGACGTACCGGAAATAAAATTCATCATTCATTACCAGCTTCCGTTGAAGGAAGAGGAATTTACACATCGCAACGGACGTACAGCGCGAATGTTCAATGATGGTACCGCATATGTGTTGAAATGGGAAAAAGAAGAATTGCCCGAATTTATAAAAGGAACTGAAGTAGAAAAATTAAAAAAAGCTCAAACAACTGTCCGTGAAGAGTGGGAAACCATTTACATTAATGGTGGTAAAAGAGATAAGATCTCAAAAGGTGATATTGCAGGCTTGTTTTTTAAGCAGGGCAAACTTACAAAAGAACAGCTTGGAACCATCGAACTGAAACAGGATTGCGCCTTCGTGGCCGTACATGCATCTGAAGCAAAAAATCTCATAAAATTACTTGATAACACTAAATTGAAAAACAGGAAGATCAAAGTAAGTTTATTGACTTGATTTTATCCTGGTATTTCACCATTTAAAATCCATGCTTTTTATCGGGAAGGACGTTTGCCACCGTCCACTCCATGCGTTGTCGAAAATCCGCTTTCCGGACGGTGCAGGTTTTAAGCGGGCAAACTCCGCACGAATAAGGCGGAACACAAGGATCCGCATGAATAAAGAACTCTATTTTTTCATGCATCTCGTTCTTAATGAGCTTTCCTATCGCATCCACTTCCTCGTGCGATACACTTAATGAATCGTACCAGGGCAGGGTAACATGACAATCGATATGAAGATGATCGCCATATTTAAGTACACGTAAATTATGTACGTCGATCCACTTGTCCTGTTTATTTTTATCCAGCAATAAAACAACTTCTTTAATGTGCGCCACGTCTGCTTTGTCGAGTAAATTATCAACCGATTCTTTAATAAGTTTTATACCTGTATATGTGATCATTACTCCAATAATAATGGCGAGCAGGTAATCGATCCAAACGATCTTTGTTAACAGTACAACACCAAGTCCCGCCACAATTGCCACACTCGACCACGTATCACTGAGCAGATGTTTTCCTTCGGCAATCAGCGTCACTGAATTTTCCCTTTTTCCCCTGTTTACCAGCACAAAACCCATAACACCATTTACTGCTCCTGCAAACAAAGTAAGATACAATCCCAGGTCGATATTGTGTAGCTGATCCTTTTCAAAAAAAGAAAGTACACCTTTTATAATCATTCCAATACCCGCGGTAAGGATCATAGCACCTTCGAAGCCTGAAGAAAGAAATTCTATTTTACCATGCCCGTAAGGGTGATCTTCATCTTTTGGCTTTGATGAATAATAAATGCTGTAAAGTGCAAAAGCCCCGGTAAGAATATTTACAACAGATTCTGCTGCATCCGTTAAAATGGAATTGGAATTAGTGAGGAAATATGCCGCAAATTTTACCCCGAAAAGGCACACACTTATCACGAGAACAATTTTCATCAATTGTTTTCTTCCCGCAAGCGGTGAATTATCCTTGAGGTGAACGTGCATATACCTAAGTTAAGAATAAAAAAATATACTGCCAATGTTTGTGGCAATGATAAGAGAATTACAAACTTCCGGTTCTTCCACCATCAACCGGTACATTGATACCAGTAATATAGGATGCCGCCGGAGAAGCTAAAAAAGCCACAGCGTTTGCTATTTCGTATGCTTCCGCAAAACGTCCTGCCGGAATTTCATTAAGCATTTCATTTTTAACTTCGTCCAAAGCAACGCCTGTTCGTGAGGATTTATTTTCCATGATTCCACTAAGCCGAACCGTATTGGTAGCACCCGGCAACACATTGTTCACCGTGATACCAAATTGCGCAACTTCATTTGATAATGTTTTTGCCCAGTTAGCAACTGCTGCTCTTATTGTATTTGAAACACCAAGTCCTTTTAACGGAATTTTTACGGAAGTGGAAATGATATTGATGATCCGGCCATAGGAAGAACGTTTCATTCCTTCCAGGCAGGCCTGCGCTAAAATATGATTGCAGATCAAATGGTTATTGAATGCGCTTATAAATTCATCGGTAGCTGCATTGGTGATAGGTCCGGCAGGAGGACCGCCTGTATTGTTTACCAGTATATTCACTGTTCCTTGTCTTTCGATGTAGTGATTAACTGCTTTTCTCAATTCTTCCGGTTGTGAAAAATCCACTGCAATATATGAATGCTGCTGACCTTTATCCGTGTTCAATTCAGCCTTGGCCTTTTTCAACGCTTCCTCATTACGTGCTACAAGTGTAACGTTGGCACCCATTAAAGCAAGCTCAAGCGCTATTGCTTTTCCAATTCCCTGCGTGCTTCCACAAACAAGGGCTCTTTTGTTTTTAAGATCTAAATTCATTGCAAGTTCAGTTTATATGATGAATCAAAAAAATCAAGTATTGTTTTTGGACTTTGCACCAGGATGGATTTTAAGCCGATACTTTCGGCCCCCTTTATGTGTTGAACAGAATCATCAAAGAACACCGTTTCTTCTTTCTTCAACCCATTTTCTTTTAATACATATTCAAATATTTCCGCATCGGGTTTTCTTTTTTTGATCCGGCTGGAGAAATATACTTTCTCAAACAAAGGGTCGAGTGTTTTAATCCCCAGCTGCTTTTCTATGATCTTTTCAAACGCGCTGATATGGGTTTCATTGGTGTTACTCAATAAAAAGGTACGATACCCTTTTTTTAATTCCATCAGCAAATGCATACGCTCTTGCGGAAAATCAAGTAACATATTATTCCACGCATCTTTTACGTGCTGCTGCCTGATATGTCCCGGCACATAACTCAATAGCTGCCCAAGGAAATCATCTTCCTGCATCTGGCCGGTTTCGTAGCGGTCGAATAATTTACTTTGCGCCGCCTGCGAATAGATAGCTTCAAACTTTTCGATGCCGATAGCTTCAAATGCCTGTTGTGTTCTGTTGTAATCAATATTCAACAAAACCCCACCCAGATCGAAAATTATATTTTTAATTGCGCTCATTGGTTTTCCCCTCTTGAGGGGGGCAAGGGGTGTGATTAAGCTCTTTCAATTACAACTGCATAACCCTGCCCTACTCCAATACACATGGTAACTACCGCATAACGTTTGTTTGTTTCATGCAATTGGAGAGCAGCTGAATATAAAATACGTGTACCACTCATTCCTAAAGGATGTCCCAATGCAATTGCCCCGCCATTCGGATTAATCCGCTCATCTGCATCTGCCAGGCCCCATGCGCGGGTTACTGCTAAGGCTTGTGCAGCAAAGGCTTCGTTCAATTCAATAATATCAATATCGTTCCAGGTTAAGCCGGCTTTTTTTAATGCCTTATTGGTTGCATCAACAGGACCAATTCCCATAATACGTGGCTCAACACCAACAGCAGTTCCTGATACAATACGTGCAAGTGGTTTTAAGTTGTTTGCTTTGATCCCATTCTCTGACGCCAATAAAACAGCTGCAGCACCATCATTTAAACCAGCAGCATTACCTGCGGTTACACTTCCGTCTTTTTTAAATGCAGGTTTTAATTTTGTGAGACCTTCCAGGTTTGTGTTTGGTTTTGCAAATTCATCTTTATCAAAAATAATTGCATCACCTTTACGTTGGGGAATGGAGATAGCTGCTATTTCCTTCGCCAATCTACCACTTTGCATAGCCTTAGCAGCTTTTTGCTGACTCCACAAAGCAAATTTATCCTGGTCGTCCCTGTTTATTTTATAAAGTTCTGCAACATTCTCTGCTGTTTCGCCCATTGCATCCACTCCGTACATTTCTTTCAGAACAGGATTGATGAATCTCCATCCGAAGCTACTATCAAACATCTGCTGATCTCTTCCAAAAGCAGACCCTGCTTTCGACATTACCCAGGGACCACGCGTCATGTTTTCTACTCCGCCTGCGATCATTAATTCTTCATCTCCACACATGATCACACGTGAAGCGTCTAACGCAGCTGATAAACCTGAAGCACACAAACGGTTTACGGTTTGTCCCGGTACAGATATAGGTAAGCCGGCCATTAAACCGGCCATACGTGCTACATTACGATTATCTTCACCTGCCTGGTTAGCACAGCCCAATACAATATCTCCAACCTGTGCCCAATCAACTCCCGGATTTCTTTTTACCAGTTCTTTTAACACGAAAGTTGCTAAATCATCTGTTCTAACAGTTGATAAAGTTCCTCCGAAATTTCCGATTGCGGTGCGGACACCACTTACAATATATGCTTGTTTCATAGTTATTTCAATTTGAAGTATGTCAGGTCGAGCGCAGTCGAGACCGACATGATACTCATTCTACCTGATCTCGACTGCGCTCGATCTGACACTTCGTTAAATTATTTCTATTTTTTCTCTCCTTGTTTTGCTTTTCTACGCTTCAAGAATTTAGCTGTTCCCCACCATATTGCTACAATCACAAGGAAATGAACGAAATACGATCTTGACAATCCTTTGTCGCCAACAAAAGTAAAGAAACGTTCCCAGCGGAATTTTCCTTCTTTCGAATTTTTTGTAAGTGACTTAACCCAACCTGTGCCTGATTTAGGATTCTTTGCCGGGTCTTTCATACTGAACCATACAAAAACCGGCTTACCCACCACGTGATCGAACGGTACCACACCCCAGCTGCGTGAATCGGCAGAGTTATGACGGTTATCCCCCATCATGAAATAATAATCCTGTT
>DASWXS010000241.1:0-3291 GCA_036405375.1 Bacteroidia bacterium | reverse complement strand
ACAGCAGCAAAGAAAACATCATCATCTTTCTCCAGTAACCAGTAAAAGTCACCTGAAACAATATCTTTTGGTTTGTATAAAACAAAATATTCTGAAAAATTTGCATTGTAATTTTTCATTTCAGGCAGTATAGATTCCTGTATGCGCTTGGCATATGTTATACTGTCTGTAATGTCTTTATTCTTTTGTTCCAGCTCTAAAGTCCTGTCCTTTACTTTTTGCTCCAGTTTTTCATTAGCACTTTTGAGATTATTCACCAATTCTATATTTTTCCGCTTTAAGTCCAATGTTTCCAGGGCCTTGTCAAGTGTTATTTGGAGTTCATCCTTGTTCCATGGCTTAGTAATATACTTGTATACTTTCCCGGTATTTATTGCTTCAATAACAGCTTCAATATCACTATACCCGGTTAGGATCATTCGGATTGACATAATATCTTCAGGTAAGCTTTTTAGAAACTGAATACCGGTCATAAGCGGCATTCGCTGATCTGTTATGATCATATCCACAGCCTGATGCTTTACGATTTCAAGTCCTTCCGCTGCAGAAGTTGCAGTAAGTACATTATAATTTCTACGGAACGCGGATTTAAATACCACGAGATTGTCTTCCTCATCGTCGACATAAAGTATGCAATATTTGGTTTTGTTTTCTTCTTCCATATTGATTTAAGCTAAGTGTTTGGATATTTTAATGATGAACGTTGTGCCTTTTCCTTCCTCCGATACTACCTCGATAGTTCCATTGTGCTTTTCAACTATTCCCAGCACGATCGAAAGCCCGAGCCCGGTTCCCTGGCCCACATCTTTAGTGGTAAAGAAAGGCTCAAATATTTTCTTCTGTACTTCCACACTCATGCCTTTTCCCGAATCTTTAATATGTGTGTATGCGTATTTTTCGTCCTGATGCGTTTTTATATAGATAGTTCCCGTGTTTTCGATAGCCTGGGCGGCATTATTGATGATGTTCATAAATACCTGGTTAAGCTGGCCTGCATAACAATTTAACTCTCCTACCTGGCCATATTCTTTTATTACTTCTATCCGGTCTTTGAGCTGTGATCTGAGTATGACAAGTGTAGAATCAATCCCTTCTTCTAGATTTGCTTTTTTGAGACTTGATTCATCAAGCCTGGAGAAGGTTCGTAAACTTTTTACAATTTCAGTTGTTCGGTTGGCACCTGTTTTAATACTTGACAAAAGGTCTTTGATCTCCTGCTGTAAAGCATCATAGTCAAGTTCTTTCTTTAAGCGGATAGCCTTTGAGAGTAATTTCGATTTTTCTTCTGTATCCTGGGTTTTTTCAGTTTCAGTATATATAGCCAACAATTCATTTAATTCATTAAAGCACGTTTTTAAGGAGTCGATTCCGCCTGAAATATAATTGATTGGATTATTGATCTCGTGTGCTACACCAGCTGTAAGCTGACCCAGTGAAGCCATTTTTTCTGATTGTACCAATTGCGTTTGTGCATTTTTTAATTCAGCATATGCTTTATCGGTCTGATGATATGCGTTGTAGTTTTCAATAGCGATGGCAATATAAACAGCAAGATTCCGAAGAATAAACAAATGATAATCGTTATAGGCATTTTTGTTGAACGACTGAACAGTGAGCACCCCGAGGCGTTTTTCGCCGGAAACTAAAGGAAGATAAATTAATGAATTGGTGTCTTCGCCTTGTACAGCTGGTTTAATAACTTTCAGGTATTTTTTAGCTTCGGTATTAACGTCGTTAATAATGATCTCAATATTCTGGTTGTAGCAGATAGCGCCTAGTCGTTCATCATCGAGGCTTTGATAAAAATCGGAAAGCACTACGCCTTTTTCATATAGTCCTCTGAAACTCAACGCATTTCTTTTAGGATTTAGTAACCCTACGCCTAACACTGATGCTTCCATCAGCTTATTTACATGTTCATAGATCACCCGTGTAGCGAGCTTAATGTCTAATGTTGAGGTGATTTTTTTCCCTATTTCACTCAGTAGCTCAACATCAGCCTTGGATTTTTCTACAGCTTCTTTTTGTATTGCGAGCTCGCGTTTTTGCTGATCCAGTAATCTGCTGGTTTTTCTTTGCTTGCGGAACATGATCAGCATTAATATTGCTACAAGAAGGAAAAACAGAATGCCACCTACAAATATTTTGGTGATAAGGGTTTGTTTTTTCAGGTCTGCTTCGGCTAGTTCTATTTCTTTTTGTTTTTCAGCCACCGCGAGATTTTTTTCCATTTCATTCAGTTTCGTAATGGATTCCTGGCCAAATAACGAATCTTTAAGACTCATGTGTTTTTTCAGATAAATGAAAGCATTGTTAACTTCCCCATTTTTGTAGTATAACTCGGATAACTTATTATAATAGAATAACTTTATAGTATTTGAGTTGAGACTATCCATAATGCGAGTACATATTTGCACATGTTTAATAGCATTATTAATATCTCCAGTTTTTTCATAGATTTCTCCCTTTGTACCATTTGACAATCCGTAAATCCTGCGCAAATTTTTTGCTCGTGAATATGAAATGGAAGAATCTATATAAAAAAATGCGGAGTCAAGAATACCGCATACCAAATAACCATTACTTATATTATTTAAACCAGTACTAAAAGATGTTTCATCCAACTTCTTAGCGATGTTCATAAATTTGATCGAATAAGAAAGTGAGACCCTGTTTTCTCCTTTTTTTTCGGCTATTTGAGATAATGAAGTATATATGCCCGACAATGTATATATTTCTTCCTTGTTCAAACTATTTTCATCAAGAAACACAAGGCTTTCTTTTAGCAGCCGTTCGGCCTGGTTAATATTATCAAGCTCCACATATGCGCCAGCCAGCGAAGATTTAGCTTTAGCTTTTCCCAGGTTATAATTTATCCTGTTCGAGATCTCTAACATTTCGGCAGAATTGTTGGAAATTTCAACGATGTTAAGAGAGGAGCCAATAATTATACGATTTCTGATGAATAAAGCGTCTACAAGAGCTGTTTCAAAATGATTTTTTTTTGCGATTTCAATAGCTTCTGTATTTAATGCCTTTGCTTTTCCATTGTCGTTACGATATATAGCGCTGGAAATAGCATTCAAAACCTTTATTCTTTCCTCACCTTTAGTTGAGGGAAGTTTTGCGTATAAGCTATCGAGATTTCGCTTGTTTTGGGAAAAAGAAAAGAAACAAGTAAATAGAAGAAAGGGTAGTAAAAAGTTAGGTCTCATATAACAAATATATAATTTTAACCATAATCTCTAAGATTATGGTTAAAAAATTACACGAAGATCAATCTTTCGAACG
>DASWXS010000240.1:0-6115 GCA_036405375.1 Bacteroidia bacterium | reverse complement strand
TCCGAAGATCCACTCGTATGAAGTGATGGCTTCATTAGAAAAACTACTATCCGTAAATGTTATAGTTAATGGACTACATCCTTCATTTTCGCTGGTGTAAAAGAATGCAGTCGGGCGGTGAATAGTATCAAGTATATGCCTCACGGAATCAATACAACCCAGGGCAGACATAGCATAAAGTGTAGCCTCTAAACCCAGGTCTTCAAATATGGTATACGGATTCAAACTGTTTTGAGTGAACAGGATCGTTGGATTTTGCAGAGTAGAAGTTTCTCCATTCGAGAAAAACCAGTTATAGGTAACAGCACCCGTTGTTAAATTGGTATAGGGTACAGAATGACTTCTGTCGCAGGTATAATGTGGTGCAGGAGTGGAAAATTCGGCAATAACCTCATCAATAACAATCACAAATGTTTCCACATCTGTACAGCCTCCCGTACTTGTAGATGTAGTTGCAGTTATGGTATAAGTTCCTGCAGCAGCATAATTATGAGTAACATTCGCCGGAATATTAATCGTTTGAGACGGAGTTCCATCTCCAAAGTTCCATATCGTCTGGAATCCTTTTGAAGTATCTCTAATGAATAAGGAAGTTCCTTTACACAATGAATCCGAAACCACTACGTCAACACGAGGTTGTACAATAGAAACAGTTTTTGTACCTGTTTGCGAGCATCCGTTATTATCTGTACAGGTTAAGGTAACCGTATAATTTCCGGTAGCTGTATAGGTAGTTGCGGTAGGAATCGAATCTGTAGAAGTGCTCCCATTGCCAAAGTTCCAGGAATAGGTAAGTTGCCCGCCCGGAACAGGTGAATTTGAGCTGGAAAACGAACCGTCAAAATTTACTACAAACGGAACCGAGCATCCGGCAAGTGAGGTAGGTGTATTCGCAATGATCACGAAAGGTTTTGGTGATACGGTTGCCACATCCGATTTGGTAATAGACGAATCACAACCATTGGCATCCGTTACGATAAGTGTTACGTCGAATTGCCCGCCAATAGAGAATGTGTAGCTTGGATTTTGTAATGAACTTATACCTCCGTCGCCAAACGACCATTGCCAGTTTGTAACTGCGGCACCTCCTCCACCGGTTGACTGGTCGGTGAAAGTAACACTTAATGGGGCACATCCGTTAGCCGGACTTGAGTAAACAAAATTAGGAACAGGTTTTCCAAAAGCCTTTATCTGAATCGATTGATTTACAGGAGAACCTGATACTGTTGCCGTATATACTACATTATAAGTACCTGCTGAAGAAAATGTGTGTACCGGATTATTTATGTTAGCGAATGTTCCGTCGCCAAAAGCCCATTGAATATTGGTAGCTCCCGCAAGACCCGTAAATTGAACCCCTACTAACGGAGCACAGCCCTGGGTAGGGTTTGCACTTATTTGAGCAATTGTGGTTTTTGCTGCAAACAGACATAAAATAACAGCGATAATGAAAAACTTTGCAGGCTTCAGTTGCATATTGTGATAAAAACAGTAAATTTGGTTCTATACAAATCTAAGAAATATTGTTGCTTGGACAAATAAAAGGAATGAAATTTATACTACTTATTCTCAGTTTTACTGTTTTTTCCCTGTCAATGGCTAAAGCCCAGGGTTGTGGAACAAACACGGCGAAATATATGCAGTCTCATCAGCAGATTATGAGCTCCAGCGGGTACCAGGCACATGATACCTGCCTTAATAAAAAACTATCCCTCATTTTTCATGTTGTACTCGACAGTAATAATGCTCCTGGCGTTACACCTGCTGATATCAGTACCTGCGTGGATAATCTCAACAGGTATTTCAAGCGCATTTGTATAACGTTTATGAATTGTACAACCAACTACATTTCGAATTTTAATTACAACCGATGGGAGCAGGATCCGCATGAAAAGCAGATCTATAATAACTATTACGTGGACAGTACAATTAATATATACCTCGTAGAAAGCATTATAACTCCTGCAAACGCGGGTGGATATGCATATATGCCTGGCGATTCGTTGGATATGATTGTTGTTCAAAAGAGTTTTGTTACAGGTATCGTACCTATCCATGAAATGGGGCACTTTTTTGGTCTTCCGCATACATTTGAAGGGCCAAGCCAGGGAGCACCAAGTATCGAATTTGTAGACGGTTCGAATTGCTCTACCACAGGCGATCTCTTCTGCGATACGGAAGCCGATCCGCACCCGGCAGCTGAAGATGATAACCGTCCTTGCAGTTTTGCATATGGTCCTGCAGATGGTAATGGAGATTTTTATACGCCGCCTGTAGATAATATTATGACATACTATAAAAATTGCCGCTGCCGCTTCACACAGCAGCAGTATAATCACATGGCAAATATGTATTTTCTGAAAAGAAATTACTTACATTAAAATCAAATCCCATTGAAATAAAAAAGGAGCTCTTTCGGGCTCCTTTCTTTTTTGGACAAATGTCCTTGGTTTTAGCGTTATATCAATAAATATATTAGATATTTTATCGGAAATGAACCCAGGGTCCGGGCTACTGATTATTTGAATATCAAAATTAAATCATTTTAACCTGAGTAAAACATAGTTTCAAACCAGTGAGTTAAATTAGGCAATAAGTGAGTAAACGGTCTTTACTATTGAATACCGCCGTTTGAAACTTAAATTTTTTTACTTTAACAGCCGTGATACATCAGCAGTCTGAATTTGGACTGGTTGGGATTTTATTTTTGTACAATAACATCACCTATTAAAAAACACTTATATATAATTATTTTGGTCTGTGTGCAGGTATGGTGCTTTTCCCAGGCACCCGGCTACCTGGTAGAGGAAAGCCTGCGACTGAAAACCCCGTTTACCATTACTCAATACTCTACCAAACAAGGGTTACCACAAAGCCAGGTTATTGATATAGTTTCCAGGAACAACGGAGCACTTATTATTTCAACTGCAAATGGCATTGTGGAATTTAACGGCACCAACTTCAAAGAGTTTATTCCTGATCCTTCCTATAAAAAACATATTTATAGTGATTTGTTCTGGAATGAAAAAAACCAGGTTCTCATTGGAAGAGGTAAAAACGGGAATCCCTATCTCTTATATCCATCATTCAAGTTATTAGGTGAATACTCCGGTTTCAATGTGATAAAGGACAGCCTTTATTGTATCAATAAGGAAGGTGAGCTGTTTGGAACAAACCTAACTAAGATCGTGTTAAAGCCTTTGTTTAAAACAGGACTTCAGTCTGCCGAATGTTTGTATAACAGTCCAAACGGATTTTACCTCAGCGATATTAATGGATTTTACGAGTTTAATTTACAAACCAAAACAAGCAAAAAAATTAATGATGCTATACTGAATAAAATAGTTTACAGTGACGTTACAAAAAAATCATATGGAATTACTGACCTTGGTATACTTGAGCTCAGCGACCAACCAAAACAAATTTTTTCATTAAGTAAACCTAACACGGCACATGTATGCCTTGATATTGAATTTGTAGACAGCAGCGATTTTTACGTTTCCACAACCAATGGATTATACGAAATGCTCGATGGAGATCTGATATATTACAGTGCAAAAAGTGGACTACCCTCGGTTTTTCTGCATTCATTGGTATATGATAAAAGCGAAGAATGTTTATTCGTGGGCACCGGCAACAAAGGTTTATTAAAACTTCCGTTTAAAAGTTGTTACAGTTATTCAGTGGACGAAGGATTTGATCCTGCCGCTTCTTTGAGCTCGGTGATACAAACAGAAAATGACGGCGTTTTAGTTGGCGAATCAGGTGGGCAATTATACCAGGTAGGACTCGATACCGTTTATCATTATATTAATTTCACAAACACCTATTCATCATTAGCAGAAGTTGACGGCCTTATCTATGCAGGTAGCTGGGGTGGCGGGGTGAGAGTTATAAAAAACAAAAAACTAATCGACTCCATCTGCTTTCCCCACATACCCAACAATAATGTTCATGGCATCTATACCGATAAACAGGGAGTAACCTGGTTCGGAACAAGTAATGGTATTGCAAAAGGTAAAACAATCTCTGAAACAAAACCATTTCTAACGGATAAGATTACTGATCATGTGATCTGTTTTTATGAATTAAGTAATGGAAATTTATGTATCGGGGGAGCAAACGGTGTATTTATTTTAGATAACAACAGGCGGATTATAACTCACCTTAATAATGCAGATGGCTTGCAAGGAAGAGAAGTACGTTGTTTTTACGAAGACGAAGAGAAAAAACTCTGGATAGGAACTTACGATGGCGGGTTATATTGTTTCGAAAAAAACAAATTAACAAGGATCAATGATCTTCCGAATTGCCAGCTCAACCGTGATGTGTTTTGCCTGGCGGAAGATGAGTATGGTTATATTTATATGACTTCTAACCACGGCTTGTGGCGGATAAAAAAAACAGATCTCGACGACTTTTATAAAGGAAATTTGGATTACCTGGTCCCATTTCAATATACCGAAGAAGCAGGAATATTAAACACCGAATTCAATGGCGGATTTCAGAACAACTTCCTTCGTTCAGGAGCAGGCCATTTTTATTTTCCGGCACTCCAGGGAATTGTTGTAGTGATGCCTGAAGAACCGGTAGCCCGAAAATTAACGCCGTGTATCGATCGGATTTTCATTAATGACACACTTATTGATACTACCATGCATACGTTTTCACGGGAAACGTATTCGATACAGCTCAATTTCTCCTGCGTTAATTTTTCAGCTAAAAATAATATTTACTATCAATACAGGCTTGAAGGAGAAAAAAATACGGAATGGAGTAATTTACAAAAGAGCAACATTATCAATTTCAAAATACTTCCGCCTGGAAAATATACGGTATGTATACGAGCCATCAGTGCAATCAACGATAAAAATCCAACTATAGCAAAGTATGCTTTTGAGATAAAACCATACTTCTATGAAACATTCTGGTTCAAAGTATTTGTCGTCTTTTTCATCGTATCAAAGATCATACTCGGGATCTATTTATGGTTCAGGAACGATCGAAAAAAGCAGATCGAAAAAGAAAGGATTAATAAAAAGATCGCCGGGCTCGAATTAAATGTTTTGCTTGCACAGATGAACCCACACTTCATCTTTAATTCACTGAACAGCCTCAAGTATTTCCTTAATGTAAATGACATTAAAAGGGCTGACGAGTTCATTGATCATTTCTCTTTCCTGTTAAGAAAAGTAATGATCTATAGCAGTGAAACATTTATTTCGCTCGAAGAGGAAACTCAATTGCTAAGAGCCTATATTGAACTGGAAAAGATCAGGCTCAATGACAAATTCACCTTTGAAATAAAGGTTGATCCCGCTCTTTATTCAAAGTTAATTCCTACCTTTATCTTACAACCATTTGTTGAAAACGCTATTAAGCATGGCTTTGGAAACTCAGAACAACAATGCAAACTCTATATTGACTTTGCATATGAAAACAAGTCCATTATCTGTACCATCGATGATGACGGGGTTGGCAGGGAAATAGCCGGTTCTTACAAATCACTTTCCATTTTACACGAATCAAAAGGTATAGCCAATGTACTCGAAAGAATTGCCATTAAAAAAGAGTCATACGGAAAAGAAATATCGATAAAAATAATTGACAAAAAAGATAGTAATGGCCGCCCGGGCGGCACTACTGTTATTGTAACTATTGAAGAAATATGATCCGGACAATAATAATTGAAGACGAGTACTTTGGGCAGGAGCTACTCAAAAAACACATCCATAAGCACTTTCCGAATCTATTGATTGTTGGTGTTACCGGTGCAGTTGATAATGCTATAGAAATGATACATGCACAAAAACCCGACCTTGTTCTGCTGGATATACAGCTAATGGGCGGAACCGGGTTTGATGTACTAAAAGGAATAAGGATCCGCAATTTTGAACTTATCTTCATCACAGCTTACAATCAATATGCTATTGAAGCCATTCGTAATGATGCCCGTGATTACATTTTAAAACCTATAAAGATTCATGAGCTGGAAACTGCCATAAAGAAATGTGTCGATCAGATAAAAATTAAAAATCAGAACGGAAAAGAAAATACGTTCACTGTCAATACACCGATTGGGACGGAATACATATCAGAGGATTCCATTTTGTAT
>DASWXS010000239.1:0-5389 GCA_036405375.1 Bacteroidia bacterium | reverse complement strand
GATAGAGAATGTAATGGATGATGTTGACGAAAAATTAGTTCCGAAAAAATTCTATTTTAATAAATAAACGCTAAATTATTTAGCCGCAGAGACAGATGAAAGTAAGTGAATTAATAAATACAGGCGAAGGTGTGATCATTGCTATGATCCCTGAAACCGATGAAGAATCGTGCGAGTGGAATGTTTATATTGTGAATACTAAAAACGAAGCTATTAAAAATGTGTTGATCAACTCTGAAGGTTATGGTGAGATCAATGATCAAAAAATAAAAACATCTACTTTACGCTGGTATTTTGAAACGATTCCTGTCAACGGATTTGCTCTTGTTGAGATCATAATGGAAGAAGTGTTTGGTTTGAATAATCAGTACTGGGTAAGCTACTCCGCAGGCGAAACCATGTACGACAAGCGTTTCATCTTTTTGCCCGAGTCTATTCAAAGAAAAAACATGATAACTATTCCTGTGTTAAATAAAAAGGGAGTACTGATCAAATAATATTAATTTATGCAATCACAAAAAAACATTACAATAGTTGGGGCCGGCCTTGTTGGCTCTTTGCTTTCTATTTATCTTGCAAAACGTGGACATAAAGTAAACATTTTCGAACGCAGGCCCGATATGCGTAAAACAACCATAAGCGCAGGAAAATCTATTAACCTGGCTTTAAGTGATCGGGGATGGAAAGGGCTTGAAGGTGTTGGAATTGCAGATGAGATAAGGAAGATCGCAATTCCTATGTACGGAAGGCAAATTCATAATAAAGATGGCTCAACTGTTTTTCAGCCCTATGGGAAAGACGACCAGGCCATTTATTCAGTATCGCGAGCTGAGATCAATATGAAATTAATGGATCTTGCCGAACAACAGCCGAATGTAAAAATACATTTTGATGAACGCTGTACTCACATTGACAGAAGTACTTTAAATACCGAATTTGAGAATCATCATACCAGGCAAAACAGCAAAATAAACAGCGACCTTTTATTTGGAGCTGACGGAGCATTTGCCGCTTCCCGCTTAAACATGCAGCTTTCTTCTGATCGCTTCGAATATAATCAGCATTACATTTCGGCCGGATACAAAGAGCTGATCATTCCTCCGGGGCCAAACGGCGAATTCAAACTGGAAAAAAATGCCTTGCATATATGGCCACGCGGAAGTTTTATGATGATAGCCCTTCCGAATACAGATGGAAATTTTACCTGCACTCTGTTTTTACCGTTTGAGGCCCGCCCGGATGACCCGTTCGGACGGGGAGAAAAATCGTTCGCTAATCTTACGACGCGTGAGCAGGTGAAAAAATTCTTTGACGAAGAGTTTTCTACTGCCGTTCCATTAATGCCAACATTGGTAGACGATTTCTTTCACAATCCAACTTCATCGCTGGTAACGGTAAAATGCTTTCCATGGGTTTTTGATCACAAAATCGCATTGATCGGTGACGCAGCTCACGCTATTGTTCCATTTTATGGACAAGGCATGAACTGTGGATTTGAAGATTGTGTTGTGCTGAATGAATTGTTGGATAAATACGGAGACAACTGGAATACAATTCTTGATGAGTATCAAACTTTACGCAAACCGGATGCAGATGCAATAGCTGACCTTGCCGTTGCCAATTTTATAGAGATGCGTGACAAAACTGCTGACAAAACATTCCTGCTCCAGAAAAAAATTGAAGCGCGTTTCAATCAAAAATATCCTGAAAAGTGGATTCCATTATACTCAATGGTTACATACAGTCCACATATTCGCTATAGCACTGCCCTGAAAGAAGGTGCACGCCAGCAGGCAATAATGGATAAGATTATGGCTACACCCGGTATTGAAAGCAAATGGGATAGCGAGGAAGTGGAAAAGATGATGTTGGAATATATAACGAATTAATACGGGTATACCAATATAACTATCAATTAGTATATTCGTATTAATTAGTATTAATTAGTATTAATTAGTATTCGATACCATTATTTTTTCAGCCAGTTCTCAATTTCTGCCTGGTCGAGTGCGTAATGATTTAATTCGAGCTCTACAGTTTGCCCATTAACCAGGTAAATTCTCGGAAGTGTAGTTCCCGCGAGGTAAATAAAATTCTTACCGTTTAACTTTGTCCAGGGAATGGCTTTGGTTTTAGTATAATCCCTGAACTTTTCAATATCGGGATCCAGGCCATTGATAACAAAGTATACAGGCAAAGCCGGATTCTTTTCCTTCATTATTCTTAGTTTGGCTGCAGCAATTTTACAATGCGGACATGTGCTGCTCAAAAAAACAAATATATGTTTACCTGTTTTCATTTCAACAGGAACTTTATTAATTGTAGCGCTATTAATGAGTGTATCCAAGGGCAGAAAAAAAGTGTCCTCCTTTTTTTGCAGGTAGGCTTCTGAATAATCCAGGTCAACTACATTCCTGATATAAGGATAAATAAATGCTACCAGCGCAAGTGCACCCGCTACCCATTTCTTCGCCTTTCCATAATTCGCTTCAAAACCCCATTTTAACAGCAGAACAGAAAGTATAATCAAGACCATATTCTTAAGAATACTTTGTACGGGTGTCATCGGAAGCATTTCACCAAAGCAACCACAATTACTATTGTTCCCATTCATGATCATCAGTATAATGAGATAGATCAAAAAAAAGGAAAGTAAACCAATACTTAATTTAGAAGTAACCCCCCTGGTTCCAAGTTGAAGCACAAACAACAATCCTATAAAAAACTCAAGCCCGATAACAGTACGCGCCATAAACGGAGCCATACTCCAGGTCGAGATTCCAATATCAACAAAAGTAAATTCGAAAGGCTCTATGGGAAATAATTTACTATAAGCAGAGAATATGTATACTCCGCCTAGTAAAATGGCCAATATGATTTTAATTACTTTGATACTTTTATTTTATTGTACAGGTTGTTGTTGATGTATAACCAAAAGCCGTTGCTGTCGTATTCTTTTCAGAACATGAGTTCTTTGCTTTCTTTTCCGTATCGTGAATGGTAGTAGTTGAAGTAGAATTACTTCCTGGATAAGTGGTTACACACTCACAAATATAATTCTTTTTACATGAAATGAAAATTAACGGGAAGGCTAAAAACAAGATCTTTTTCATTTTGTTTAATTAAACATAAAAAAAATGCCCGGATTAACCGGGCATAAGAATAAAATATTCTTTGATTAGTTAAGAGTGCAAGTAGTGGTGTAAGAACCAGCAACAGTTTTTGAACCAGCCTCGCAATCACTTTTCGCATTCTTTTTAGTGTCTTTTTTCACACCTGAAGCAGAAACTGTAGAAGATCCGGAAGTTGTTTTACATGTACATGTGTACTCTTTTTTACAAGCAGTTAAACCAACCGCTACTACCGCCATAACTAATAATACTTTTTTCATTGTTGTTTGTTTTTTAATTAACGTTTAGCAAAGCTAATAAAATATTGATTAAAACCAGCCTGGCGGAAAAACTTCACATACATATGTATATTTTAAACACCACTATTCTGCTATCGGATTCTTCTTCCTATCTTTGCCTCCATGCAACATCAAAACACACTTGCTTACGCAAAAGAGCTGGACCAAAAAGACGAATTAAATTCTTTTCGTGATAAATTTCATATACCTCAACACAAGGGAAAAGACATTGTGTATTTTACCGGTAACTCGTTGGGCTTACAGCCTAAAACCACTGAATCTTATATCCAGCAGGAATTAAATGATTGGAAAAAATACGGAGTTGAAGGGCACTTTCTCGCCAAAAACCCATGGTTCTCTTATCACGAAATCTTAACCGATCAAGCAGCTGCTTTGGTTGGCGGTTTACCGTCTGAAGTAGTTATGATGAACCAGTTGACGGTGAACCTGCATTTACTGATGGTTTCTTTTTATCGCCCCACTAAGCAACGCTACAAAATTTTATGCGAAGCAAAAGCATTTCCAAGTGATCAATATGCTGTTCAATCCCAGGCACAGTTTCACAATTTTAATGCTGAAGATGCTATAGTTGAAGTGGAACCACGTGAAGGCGAATATGCTATTCGGTATGAAGATGTTTTAGCAGCTATTGAAAAACATAAGGATGAACTGGCACTGATCATGTTTAGCGGAGTAAATTATTTCACCGGGCAGGTATTCGACATGAAAACAATAACAGCTGCTGCCCATAAACATGGTATTGTTGCCGGCTTTGATCTTGCTCATGCTGCAGGTAACATTAAATTGAACCTGCATGAATGGGGAGTAGACTTTGCTGCGTGGTGTAGTTACAAATATCTGAACAGCGGGCCTGGAAGTGTGGCAGGAGCTTTTGTTCACGAAAGGCATCACACTAATTTTGATCTACCCTTGTTTGCAGGCTGGTGGGGCACTGATAAGAAAACCCGTTTCAAAATGGGTAAAACATTTGAACCGATTGCAGGTGCGGAAAGATGGCAGTTAAGTAATGCGCCCGTATTCTCAATGGCTGCTCATAAAGCTGCGCTGGATATTTTCAGTGAAGCAGGTTTCGATAAACTCACTTCAAAAAGTAAAATGCTTTTATCTTACCTCGATTTTATTGTACAGGAAATAAATGCAACTCAACCTGCCGATAAAAAATTTGAAACACTTACCCCGAAAGAAGATTCACTTTATATTCCAAAAGGAATTCAACCGGGTTGTCAATACTCTGTTATAGCACACGGAAAAGGTAAAGAATTGTTCAATGCTTTGGTTGAAAATGGTGTGGTACCTGACTGGCGGGAACCAAATGTGATCCGCATGGCACCGGTTCCGTTATATAATTCGTTCGAGGATCTTTACCGATTCGGTGAAATATTGAAAAGTTTACTCTAATAAAAAAGCCGCCCCAAGATTTCAGGGCGGCACTAATTTTTTCCATTTTATCTATCACAGTTTACTCAAACGTTCTACAAAAGCATCCTTCTTTCTTCTTGATATCTCCACCTGGGTACCATCGCTCATAATGGCATAACCTCCGTCAACTTTCAGGAAGCGAACTACATGGTTCATATTAATAAGATGGTGGTGATGTACACGAATAAAATCTACTTCAGGGAGCAGGTCTTCATAGTGCTTGAGACTTGCAGACACCATTACCTTTTTATTTCCTGCAAGATAAAAGTTGGTATAACTGCCTTCCGCTTCACACCGGATAATATCCGGTACATTTACAATTTCATATGCATTACCGGTTGGCAATGTTATTTTGGAAAAATTATCGTTCTTCTGTTTCAGGTTCTGGAGCAAAAAAGCCAGGTTTTCAACGCCTGAAACGGTAGATTTTTTGTCTTTTACTTTTTCAACAGCAACCTTTAGTTCTTCTATATCAATAGGCTTGAGCATATAGTCGAGCGCCGAATACTTAATTGCTTTGAGCGCATATCGGTCAGTAGC
>DASWXS010000238.1:0-2044 GCA_036405375.1 Bacteroidia bacterium | reverse complement strand
ACAAACTGTTCGAAAACACTGCTATTTCTATGGAAGACCGCTACCAGATGTTTGTGTTCAATATTATTTTCAGCGCGATCACTGTTGCATTTTTTATGTATGTATTTGTATCAGGTAGTTTGTGGGAGCACCGTTTATACGAACAAAGGATAAACGAACGCAAACTGGCCGAACAAACCATTCAACAAGCACTCCAGGAAAAAGAGATATTGCTTGCAGAGCTGCATCACCGGGTAAAAAATAACATGGCAATCATTTCGAGTTTATTTAGCTTCAGCATCGATACTACTGCTAATGAAGAAGCCAGGGTGGTGTTAGTAGAAAGTAAAAACAGGATACAGTCTATGGCGTTAATTCACAATAAACTTTATAAAAGTCCCGATCTTTCGCAGGTAAATTTCAAGGATTATGTAGGTGAATTACTAAATGAGATCTCTTCTTCCTATCCGCACATGAGTAAAACGGTGGTCATTGAAAAAGAAATTTCGAATATTCAGCTCAACGTAAACAAGGCTGTACCCTGCGGCCTTATTTTAAACGAATTGCTCACTAACTGTTACAAGCACGCGTTCAAAAACAAAGAAAGCGGGGCAATAGAAATAAAACTTTCACCTGAAAACGAAAATTTAAAGCTCTTCGTAAAGGATAACGGTGTAGGATTAAATTCAGGCTACGAGAACAAGGAATCGATTGGTGTGAGCGTGATACAGGCCTTATCCGAACAGCTGAACGGAACCTATTCTTACACTAATAACAATGGAACGGAGTTCACCCTCCGTTTCCCGAATTAGCGATTATTCTTTCAACACCATATCTATGCACAATACCGCTGCCATGATCATCTGGCGTAGCGGGCTGTCAGAGGCAACAACAGGTTTGATCTCCAGCATATAATTATCTGCACTTGTAAAAAGTTCTTTCCCGATTCCTGCCCATTTTTTACTTACATGTGCCAGCTCGGTTTCACCCTGCATGAATTTAAAATCCCAACTTGTCCATTTACCTTTTAGCGTACACAACACATTATTATTGGCGTCCAACACATCGAACTTACCTCCTATCGAGAAAAATTTCTGTTTAAAGTAACCTACCAGGCGGTCATTTTCATCCAGGACTTCCACTGTAGAAAGAATAATGGAGATACCTCTTTTAACACTGATTACCTTTCTTCCGTCGGATGTTTTTATTTCCACATGAAACGGGGTCATTCGCTTATAATCTGTAAAACGGAGCATTTTTGTAAAAGTGCCCAATTGCTCTTCCCTGCAGGTGAGTATGAGTTGTTGGGTTGAAGGGTCAAGGATATCGAAATTGTTAGCTGCCTTAAACATGCCTACATGCTCTTTCACAAAGAAATTATTCCGCTTTAATACCTCGTTCATAGTGTTGATTTTGATTGAGTTCCAAATATAGCTGACTTTTTTAACAATACCTTCCAAAAGCCCTTTTTGCCACCTATTTTACCTTCCTTTTTTGATTCCCTTTTCCTATATTTGGTCCCTGTGATGCGCAAGCTGGCCCGGATATTTTTGTCTTTAGTGTTATTGATAACATGGGGGCTTTCCTATTCCCAAACCTATAATTTTAAAAATTACAATGTTGAGGATGGTTTGGCACAGTCACAGATCTTCGGATTATTCCAGGATAACAAAGGCTACATGTGGTTTGGTACCAACGGAGGCGGAGTATCGGTATACGATGGAGTAAAGTTCAGGAATTATTCCACCAAAGACGGGCTCATCAGTAACTACGTATTCAATATCACGCAAAATAAAAAGGGTGAAATTTTTCTTGCCACTTATGATGGCTTAAGTGTGTTTAACGGGTTCACATTTAAAAATTACACCGAAGCTCAAAATCTTCCGGCCAATACTACATTCTCTGTTTATATCGACCGCAACGATAAAGTATGGATTGGTACGCAGAAAGGTGTTTGCACCATGGAGAACGGTAAGATCGTTCCTTTTACCTCCGACAGTATATTAGCAGGTAAAGCGGTCTTCACTATTTACGAAGATGCTGCTGGCAACATGTGGTTTGGTAC
>DASWXS010000237.1:0-3566 GCA_036405375.1 Bacteroidia bacterium | reverse complement strand
GTCGGCAGAGTTAAATTGAATTGGGGAATAACCCACCATTTGACCACCTAGATATATATTTCCTGAGGAGTCTAAAGTAGTAGCATGTATAAATCCCCCTTCACTCTTAATATTTTTTGCAAAAATGAAATTTCCTAATGAATCATACTTTGCAAAAAAGCAATTGCCTGAAACCTGACAATTAGGCAAATAAAAAGTGTCCACAGAAGGATTAAAATCAACCGAGTCAGCATAGTTACCTATTATCAAAATATCCTTATTATAATCAATTAAGATATAAGAAGGCGTCATAGATGTAGTTGGCAACCCCGGAAATACTTTTACAAACAATAAATTTCCATTGAGATCATATTTTGCGAAGAAACCATCATAACTGACGGCAGTTAATGAATAGTTAGATGCAGATGGATCCATATCAATTGTACCATGAAAGACTCCTGTTACAATAAGTTCATTATCCATAATCTTGAAATCATTCATCTTAACTTCGCCATTATTGCCATAAAATTGTTTGCCATAGATAAATTGTCCTAATGAATCATACTTTGCGACAAATTGGTTATTGGATCCAATTGGATTTAAATTATAGACATTACTTGATGGATCTAAATCAATAGTAACATGAAATTGCCCAATAATATAAATATTATTCTCCGCATCAACCTGTACCCCTTTTATATTGTCATAAGACATCCCACCGATTCTTTTAGAAAAAAGAAAATTACCCGACCTATCAAACTTAGAGAAAAAGATATCATACTGTCCATATGCCGTTTCCTGCTGAATACCCGCAGAAGGATCAAAATCCACCGTATTATAAAACTCACCAGCAATAATGATATTATTACTATTATCAAAGACCATTTCGCCACCATCATTCCCAGGTCCACCAAAAGTATTTAACCAATTCAAAGCTAAATTTTGAGCATTGAGGTATCCTGAAATGATTAGTAGTATTACAAGTAGTTTTTTCATTTTACAAAAAAGGTTAAACCGCGTTATACAACATTCTTCCTACCAGGAAATAGATAGTAATCCCAAGGATATCATTAAGTGTTGTCACAAATGGCCCCGTTGCCAATGCAGGATTTATTTTAAAGCGGTGCAGTGTTAATGGAACAAATGTGCCGAGGAAAGATGCAAACATGATTACTGTTATGAGTGCAATACTTACCACGGCTGCCAGGTGAAAACTATCGCTGATAAGCATATTGTAACCAAATATCAGGGAAGAACAGATTAAACCATTGATTAAACCTACGCCTAATTCTTTCAGTAATTTCGGGGCCAAACGCTCACCGGAAACAGAGTTATTGGCAAGTCCCTGTACGATAATAGCCGATGACTGTACTCCTACATTGCCTCCCATCGCCCCAATAAGTGGAATAAAGAAAGCCATTTCGGGATGGATCTGGATTTGTGTTTCATAACTGCCAATAATACGCGAACCGATGATGCCACCACACATTCCTACCAAAAGCCATGGAATACGGGCCCTCGACAATCTCCAGAGTTTATCGGTAGAATCAACATCGTCGGAAATACCGGACATTCGCTGAATGTCTTTCTCTGCTTCTTCGCGGATCACATCAACGACGTCATCGATAGTGATACGTCCCATCAACCTGCCTAAGCTATCAACAACCGGTAGAACTACAAGGTCATACCTGCGCATAAGATCTGCACATTCAGCAGTAGTTTCGGTTACTTTAACGGAAATGATTTCTGAATCATAAATCTCCTCGATACGTGTGATGGGATGGGAAATGATCAGCTTCTTTAGTGATAACAAGCCAATTAAACGCTCTTTATCATCAACCACATACACGGTGTACATGGTATCTACATTATCTGTTTGTTTACGGATCTCCTCAATACAGGCGTTAACGGTTTCATGGGCATACACGCTCACCAACTCTTTTGCCATCAGGGAACCGGCAGTTCCTTCTTCATAATTAAGGAGGTCGGCAATATCAACCGCCTGGTCGATATCTTCGATATGCGATAATACCTCGTCCTGGATATCTTCGGGTAATTCACTGATAACGTCGGCCGCGTCATCAGAATCCATATTATCCAGCTGTTCCGCAATTTCTTTTGTTGAGAGGGAAGCAAGTAATTGCTCACGCAACTCATCATTCAGTTCAAGGAGTACATCCGCACTCGTGTCTTCCGGGATAAGCTGGTAAAGGTATTTAGCTTCATCGAAATTGAGCTTGTTGAAGATCTCTGCAATATCAACGGCGTAATGATCGTGCATTTGCTCCGACAACAACTGATCGTTCTTCTCTTCAATAGCGAGGCGAAGAATTTCTATATAATCGGATGTAAGTTCAAATGCCATAACGGCTGCAAAAGTAAGGAAATGTTTAGTTTTTGCCTTCTTTTATTCAAAAAACTCATATTCATACCTGTCGGTATACCTGGCTGCCGGCATATTCGAATAAAAACCCTCGCAAAGGCCGTCCTTAAAACTGTATACTTTTTGTTCACTTATTTGGCCGTTGTGATCAAAGCGGATAAATTTTATTTCCTGTCCCTGCTTATTGTAAACATGGACTTTTATCTGACTGAAACCACTTTTGTAAACGTCTGTTTCTTTTACTTCGAGCGGGTCTGAATAATCGAATGTGGTTTCCTGTTCCGTTGAAGGATAAAGAATTGTTTTACTGACCAAGCTGTTTTGTTGGTCAAATTTCAGTTTCATTACAAGCTCTGCCCGATAACCCGACCTGTAATCGTAAATCAACTGTTCATTACCTTTAATAATGGTTTGTGTATTCAGCGATGTTCTTACAAAGTTAGTATCGTTCACCTCCAGTTTCGTGATAATGGTACTGGCTGAATCCTTATCGGTAGCAGTAAACACTTTTGCAGAAGCATAGGTAATAGTTCTGATCACAATTTGTTTTGCTTTTAGTGCATAGGCATTAAAGGGCTGCAATTTTAAAATCAGCTCTCCTGCTCCATTCTTAACAGTGTTTTTTAATGTATCGATAATATCAAACGAAATGGGATATACCTGTTCGTGGCGTTTCCAATCCAGGGAAGGTTCGGCCATGTTTCGCATTAATGGTCCGTACTGAAAATGTGTTCCGGGATCTTTTTTACCTTGCTGAACAGAAAATTCTTTACGTTCTTTATAATCAAAAATTGTTGCTGACGGATAAGGACTTCCATAAGTCCATCCGAACTTACCGACAAAATAATTGGTATCCTGAACTGTTTTTCGTTGAAGCGTATCTCCTTTCTCATCATAAGTATAGAATGTTGAATAACCGGATAATTTCTCTTCCTCTTTTGACTTTACTTTTTTGGGATCCACAATAGTTGTAGAATACTGGTTACCCTGTGGCCAGCCATGATATGTTTTTACCAGCTGTTTCTTATCATTATAAGTATAGGCAAACTTATGCGTTACTTTTTCGTTTACATAATGGGTAATGGATGTTAACAAACCACCGGGATTGTATGTATAAACTGCATTTGTCTTATTTCTAAGCAGATCACTATTATAGTCGTGTTCTACAAGTAAACCGTTTTCATAGGTACAATTGATTTCAATC
>DASWXS010000236.1:0-2685 GCA_036405375.1 Bacteroidia bacterium | reverse complement strand
GCAAATGTTATTGAGGATGTGAAAACATGTTACAATGTTACCGGGCCTTTTAGCTTTTGTACCAGTGTGGAACCGGAAATTGCCGGAGCTGTGGTATTGAATACAGTTAGCTATTCCGAAGAGCATTCCGATGTTTATTTTGGAGGGGTACGCTTTACTGCTATAGCTGCACCTAACGAAAATTATTATTTCGATCATTGGGAACCCGATGGGTTTACGCTTCCGGCAAGTGCGCTTGTGAATGATAGTATTATGTGGAAGTTCGATTCTGCATCCTGTTTAAAGGCCGTATTCAAATTAAAAGAACCTTATAACCTTACCGGTGATCCGTCTGTACCAACCGGTTTTTCGCCTAATGGTGATGGTAATAACGATGTGCTTAATGTTTATGGAACCATTAATGCAACGGAATATCATATGGAAGTATATAACCGTTGGGGACAAAAAATGTTTGAATCAAACGATAAAACAATTGGTTGGGATGGTACTTATAAAGGACAGGAAGCTCCTATAGGAGTTTATGCCTACACCTTTAAGGTAACAGTTGACGGGAAACAGCTGCAGAAAAGCGGAAGCATCACATTGATCAGGTAAATTTATATTGAAAAGAATTGCGAAATAGGTTGAGCTATTTCAAAAGTAGAAACGAAATAAACAGCGTATGAAAAAAATAATATTTGCAGTAGTATTGAATTGTTTTGCGGTTGCATTGTTTGCACAGGACATTCATTTCTCGCAATTGAGCCAGAGTCCACTTTTAATCAATCCGGCCAACACCGGTTTGTTTGACGGATATCACCGTGCAATTATAAACTACCGTTCGCAGTGGGCATCAGCCGGAAGTCCGTATAAAACAATGGCAGCTTCATTTGACAGTGAAATTGGAATGAAGAAGAAAAAAAGTGCTTACCTCGGAATAGGAGGGTTTATATTCCAGGATAAGGCTGGAGCTGCAAGCTGGAAACAGTTTAAAGCTGATATTTTTCTGAATGGAATCCTGAAAGTTGGAAAAGAAAGTCATTTGGCGCTTGCTGTTGGTGGAGGTTATGGTCAAAACTCTGCAAATTTTTCTGCTTTAACCTTCGGTAATCAATACGACGGAAAAGAATTTTCGCAGGAACTTGCCAACAACGAAAGCATCGTGTTCAGAAATTTTAATTATGCTGATCTTTCTTCCGGAATTGTTTATGAGTTTGATAAAACAAATGTGAATTTCGATCACAACAACTCTTTTAAACTAAAAGTTGGATTCGCAGGTTATCACCTTAACCAGCCGAAATATGTTTATGGTGGAGCAGAGGGGCAGAAACTGAATGCACGTTATGTAGGATCGTTAGGCGGGCAATATGATTTTAAAGGAACACGATTATCGCTGATCAGTAATAACTATTACATGATGCAGGGTAAATACCATCAGCTAAACGTAGGCGCTATGATGCGTATGCGTTTCAACGATGGAACAAAAATTACAGGTATTGTGCACGAAACATCTTTGTATTTAGGTTGCAGTATGCGTGTTGGCGATGCAGTTATCCCAACATTAATGTATGAGATGTATGGCTTTATGTTAGGCTTATCATACGATTACAACATTTCTCCATACAAGCCATCTACCAATGGAAATGGAGGTTTCGAAGTTTCTTTACGCTGGGTAAACCTCAGGGATGGTTTACATAAACAAGGACGTGAATTTGGTAAATAAAACATTTTACAAATAAAATAAAAAGCCCTGGCAGTAACGCCGGGGCTTTTTCGTTTAATGCCTTATTGTAGGATAATCTAGATTGACAGGTCGAGCGTAGTCTAAACGTCTCGACCACGCTCGACTTGACATTGCATTTAAAAACGGTTTTTGGTTTAGATTGAAAATAACTGCGGCATATATTGCTCTATTCTGATTTTGTTTTATCTTTGTATAATAGTAGTATACAGTATGAGGGTTTAAAACAATTACTTCCCCAATGTGTTAATGATTGGGAGCGGGATCTGGGGAGCTAATATTAATTCGATAAATAGGAACACATGAGCATTTTTTGTAAATTTGATAGAGCACGAATCATCCTGCTCCTCATCATGAGCCTGAGTACTACATATAGTTTTGCGCAGTTGCCATATACTAACCCAGTATATGATTCAGTATTCGTTGAAAATTTTTCATCAGGGCCATATATTGATACTGCTAAATGGTATGCACATTACACTTGGGGTGCGGGCAATTTCTACTCTTCGGACACTGTTACCGGATGGTGTGGTGTCATCCAGGATCAAGCGAATATTAACCCCAATCCTTTTGATACCAAGAACCGTTTTATTGATAGTGGAACATGTAAATTGATTGCCCTTAATGATACCACTATTGGTAAGCGCTGGAGATGGTATAATTATCCTTCAGAGGAGTGCGACAGCCTCAACTTAAACCATACAAATTGGGATACTACCCATTGCCTCGATGAAGCATATGTGCCCTACAAATACAGCAGTGGCATGCTTTATAGCAAAAACAAAATAAAATATGGCTATATCGAAATGCGTTTTCGTCTCCCTGGCTGGACTCCTAATGCCCATAATGGCTACAGTATCAATTTCTGGTTGTATGACAATAGCACCTCGGTGAGACACAGCGAATTGGACATTTGTGAAATTGATGGAAGGCAGGGAAGGTTTACAAACAATGTGCATGTAGAT
>DASWXS010000235.1:0-4571 GCA_036405375.1 Bacteroidia bacterium | reverse complement strand
CACCTTCCAAAATGATTTTGTCATGAATACATTTTGGATTGACAGGACCGGTACTGAAGCTTTCATTGTTTTTTGTAGAGTCGCACTCATATTCAGATTCATATGATATTACCTCTACTTTATCTGCCTTATCAATATTATTGCTTCGTCGGGAACACGATATCAGTATAAATACTATAGGGAAAAATAGTATAGTAAGTTTCTGGGTCATAAATTAGATAGTGTCTTAAGAATGAAAATATACAAGATCAGTGTTATTTCTTTTTAAAGAATATATCTTTACTGTCTAGAACAAAGTAATGCATACCTGCAGTTGTGAAGAACCATAAAAGATATTCTTCAAAATCATCGGAGTGTCTAACGAATATTTGCCTATAAAGCCAGTACCATGCATATATGTTAAATGCAACAACATAAATTCGTTTGAACCACAAAATGATAGCAGGTTTGAACTGGTTTTTAATGTCATTAAAATTATTCATGTCTAATTTGAGGTTAAAGATTACAATAGAACGGTAGAATTACAAAATCCACGTGGGGTTAATCACTAACAGTCCATTCCCAATCATCGAGTCTACCAATAAAATCATTATAAGATGATCCTTCGGATCCTGATTCGAACGGTATAATTTCAAAATTTTTACTTTGTCTGACATCTTGTGGTGTCTTTGTTAGTTATTTAAGATACGGATTGCAAATCCGCATTAACGTATACTCTTTACTTTTTTTAATACTATTATGTAAATGCATATTTGAAGAAATAAAAAAGCCGTATAGGCAATAGTTTGTCCGATACCTTCCAGATTATGTTTGTAAGGTCCTATGTAATGCGTATATATAGCAAACATGGTTGTTAAATTGGAACAAATGAAGAATGCTGTATTTATAATTTGGATAATTTTTCTTTTACTGAATATGAAGTGCAGGCATGCAACTAAATGTGTGATGCCAAAAATAAAATCCAGAGCCATCATTCCTGAAAATATTTCTAAGCCTTTCATTTTACAAAATGCTAACCAAATCATTAAAGATACTATACTTAATAGCACACGTGCCATCGACCAGATTGTTAAAAGAATCACGAATAGCGTATAAGGAATTTTCATAGAAATGATAATTTCAAATATACTTCTTTTGATTATAACCAAAAAAGCCCCCCTTCGTCAAGCTCAGGAAGGGCTTTTCGAAGGGGGGCTTAATATTAAATAATTCAGCTTAGTTTTGTTTTGGAGCTTCAGCGCCTTCAGGCTTTGGCAACAATACTTTGCGTGATAATTTATGTTTGTTGGTTTTTGGATCAACACCCATGTATTTAACCTGGATCATATCTCCTTCTTTAAACACACCGTCCATTGTATCCAAACGTTTCCAGTCTACTTCAGAAATGTGTAATAAACCATCTTTACCAGGAAGGAACTCAACAAAAGCTCCGTATGGCATAATTGATTTTACTTTTGCATCGTAGATCTCACCAACTTCAGGAACTGCTACAATTCCTTTAACACGTGCCAATGCAGCTTTTGCGTCATTGTCGTTGTCACCAAAAATTTCCACCAATCCTTTTTCTCCTGGGATCTCAGTGATGGTAATTGTAGTGTTGGTGGTTTTCTGAATTTCCTGGATAATTTTTCCACCTGGCCCGATTACCGCACCAATGAACTCACCAGGAATAGTGATCTGGATCAAACGTGGAGCATGCTCTTTGTAATCTTCACGAGGAGCGCTCAATGTTTTGTTGATCTCATTTAAAATGTGCAAACGACCATCTTTAGCCTGGTTCAATGCCTGCTCCATTACTGAGTAAGGAAGTCCGTTCACTTTTAAGTCCATCTGAACTGCAGTGATACCGTCTTTTGTTCCACACACTTTAAAATCCATATCTCCTAAATGATCTTCATCACCTAAAATATCAGAAAGAATAGCATAGTTACCTTTGTCATCAGTGATCAATCCCATTGCGATACCAGTTACCGGCTTAGCAATTTTCACACCGGCATCCATCAATGCTAAAGTTCCTGCACATACAGTTGCCATAGATGATGAACCATTACTTTCAAGGATATCAGATACCACACGTACAGTGTAAGGGCAATCAGCAGGCATTACTTTTTTCAAAGCACGCAATGCTAAGTTACCGTGTCCTACTTCACGACGTCCTGGTCCACGGTTAGGTTTTGCCTCACCTGTAGAGAATCCCGGGAAGTTGTAGTGTAATAAAAATCTGTTCTCACCCTGGAAGAACGCACCGTCGATCAATTGCTGATCTAATTTTGTTCCAAGAGTTACTGTTGTTAACGATTGAGTTTCTCCACGAGTGAATACCGCTGAACCGTGAGCAGAAGGTAAGTAGTTTACTTCGCTCCAGATCGGGCGGATGTCGGTAGTTTTACGGCCATCCAAACGGATTTTCTCGTCTAATGCAACACGACGAACCGCGTTGTATTCTACTTCGTGGTAATATTTGTTGATCAATGCTTCTTTCTCTTTCAATTCTTCTTCAGAGAAAGTAGTTTTGTATTCTGTTAAGATCGCTTTGAATGCTTCTTTACGCTCATTTTTGTTAGCGTTACCAGATTTAGCAACATCGTAAACTTTTTGATAAGTAGCTTTGCTAACTGCTTCTCTTAAGTCTGCATCGTTTGTTTCGTGGTTGTATTCGCGTTTAGCTTTTGCACCTGCCTTAGCTGCGAATTCTTTGATCGCGTTGATCTGAACTTTAATAGCTTCGTGGGCAAATTTAATTGCTTCCAGCATTTCAGCTTCAGAGATCTCGCTCATTTCACCTTCCACCATTACGATGTCGGTAGCAGAAGCAGCGATGATCATATCGATAGTAGATTTCTCCAATGCATCAACATCAGGGTTGAGCACCAGTTTACCATCAATTTTACCAACACGAACTTCAGAAATTGGTCCGTTGAAAGGAATATCAGAAACTGCAACTGCTGCAGAAGCTGCTAATCCTACTAATGCGTCTGGTAATGTTTTTTTGTCTGAAGAAATCAGGCTGATCATAATTTGTGTGTCAGAGTGATAATCTTCAGGGAATAGTGGGCGCATAGCGCGATCAACGATACGTGAAGTAAGAACTTCGTAATCTGATAATTTTGATTCGCGTTTTAAAAATCCACCAGGGAATCTTCCTGTAGAAGCATATTTTTCCTGGTAATCAACTGTAAGAGGTAAGAAATCAACTCCGTCTTTTGCGTCTTTATTACTTACTATAGTAGCAAGCAACATGGTGTTTCCTAATTTAACTACTACTGCACCATCTGCCTGTTTCGCTAATTTTCCTGTTTCAAGTGTTACTATTCGTCCGTCTCCCAGGTCGAATGAGTGTTGTGTACCTAATTGTGTCATCTTTTTTTGTTTTTGTACCCGGCCTTTCCGGGGTGATTATGTATCTTATTTGTTTTTCTTCTTCTTTGTCACATCAAGCGTAGTCAGGATGTGTGTCAAATTTTTTTGTTTGGAAAGTGTCAGTTCGAGCGCAGTCGAGAACTGGCATCATCGAAGTCAGCACCTTATAAACAACAAAAGGCACCTGTTTTGATCCAGCTGCCTTTTGAAATTAATTGCCGTAAAACATTATTTACGGATATCTAAAGTTTTGATCAACGCTCTGTATTTGTTGATGTCTTTCTTTTTCAGGTAGTCAAGTAAACTTCTGCGTTTACCTACCAGGTTGATAAGAGAACGTTGAGTATTGAAATCTTTTTTGTTTGTTTGTAAGTGCCCAGTTAAGTGCGCGATACGGTGAGTGAATAACGCAATTTGTCCTTCAGTAGAACCTGTGTTTTTTTCTGAACCACCGTGTGCTTTAAATATTCCTTTTTTTACGTCTGATGTTAAATACATTTCTTGTGTCTTTTTATATTTTCAAAATCGGACTGCAAATATAGGACATTTTCAGATACTTATGCGGTTTTCCTGAAAAAAAAAGCTATAAAGTGAATTTTTAACGCTAAAAATCTGTTTTTCAGTATTTTACTGTTTGTGTTTCGGGTTTCTTGTTTCGGATTAGGTTAAGTCTCTATCATTTAGTTTTCTAACCCCAAACCAGGAACAGCGAAGCCTAAAGCGTTCTTCCCAGTCCAACCCGCGGTGTCCAGGCAAGGCCAAGGCTAAATGGAATTATGCCTTTTTGTCCTTTGTTCTTCTGGAATACTTCAGAAAGCGCATAAAAACCGGTAATGTGAAATTGTTCCCAGCCCAGGCGCATGGTAACTCCATAACGCAGCGGGTTCACGCCATAAATATCATAGATACGAACTTTACCGTCTTTGTCGAAAATAGTGCGGAAGGTTTGCACTACATAACCTACTTTTGCACCCACCATCATTTTGAACTGGTATTGTGTGCGGGTACGGATCCTGAATTCTACAGGAACTTCAATGATCTTAAAAGCAATACGATTTACCTTATAAGGCTCGTGACGTTTTGCAATGGAGGTGAAATTAATACTGCCGCTCACACTGTCTACGTGATACACAAGATTAATAGGACCGTGTATATTATGTGAACTGATTCCCATTCCCCAGGCAAAACTTACAGGAGAGTTCTTAATAGGA
>DASWXS010000234.1:0-7199 GCA_036405375.1 Bacteroidia bacterium | reverse complement strand
GCCTTTACAAAATAACCGAGGTCGAAGGTAAACTCTGTATGCAGCTGAAAAGTAGTTGCTTTAAAAGCCGTATAAGATCCAAAATCTTTTGAAGAACCTTTGTCATTGAGCGGGTATGAAATATTGTTTCCTCTTCCTCCTGCATCAGAAACCATATCTGTAAAGCAGGTGGTGAAACGGAATCCTGCTGTCCAGGTAAAGGCATTGGCAACAATAATATTGGAACCAAAGCCCAATACTCCTGAAAAATAATTCTTCTGAAACTGATCGGCTACATCCCGGTCTTTACCATCTCTTACCTCGTTTGCCCCGCTTATTAAACTCAGCTGCGGACCTATTTCCATATAACCGGTGCTTTCCTTGCCCCTGAACCTATATAATAATGCTAGATCTACTCCTTTAAACGAAAGTGTTTTATCAAATTTGCTGGAGTCGAGCGACACGCCATACTTCTGGTTGCGCGAGTAGTATTCGGCATTAAAAGCGATCTCATGGCATTCGTTGATGTTGATCCCAAACTTTCCACCAAAGGCATAACAAAATGCAGGGGCAGAATTTACCGTTTTGGTGTCTTTAAACATGTTTTTACTGGTAAGCATGCTTCCTCCTCCTGATCCGGTAAGAGCAATATCAAACCACATAGGATTTTTTTGTGCAAACGCAGTTCCTGAAATTAGAAGCGACAGGGCAGCTGTCTTTAAGAATGATCTCATTGCAAATTCAATTATGCTTCAAAAATAAGAATTGGATCCATTCAGCCACAAAAAAATGGTGAACCAGGCAAATTAATTGGTAAACGGAAAGAATAACTTTAAAACAGCTGTGGAAGATCTTTTGTGCCTGTTTCGTAAAGTTTAGAGTGCTTGCTCACCAGCCTGTAGGCAAAGAATGCAAACAAAGGAGCCACAATAACATCGTAGCTATAATGCACATGTTGCAATACTACCGCAACTGCCACGCTCAGGGCACAAATAAAGAAGAACCATTTCAACACACGGTGTTTGGTAAAGAAAAAGAAAAGGAACATAGTAGCAGTATGCCCGGAGAAAAACAGATCCTTCACGTTCCCGGCTTCATTATAAAAGGTGTTCTGCAAAATAGAATCGCGCAATGGGATAATAGTACTCGGAGGATCCAATGGAATGATAAATAAGGTAATGATCCGGAAAATAGTAAGTAAGGTATACATCTGGCACAAATGAATTGTACGGAACGGACTTGCAAACGCATATACCAAACCAATCAATGAAGCGCCATAAGTGACGTAGAAAATAATATCAGACACATCACGTGGGCGGAAGAAATTCAAAACCGGGTCATAAAATACATGGCCCTGGCGCTGTTCAATGTAATTGAGGAACCAGGCAAAGAAGTACATGATAGCAAACAGGAACATGAACGACACTACAAATTTCGCAATGAAATTCTTATTTTTAAACGCCAGCTTCCAGTTTAACATCTACCTGATTTTGAGGCTAAAATTAAGCTATAAGAATCAATAATAACCAAAAAGTTATCCACCGGAATCAGCCTGCTTTTACCAGTCTTTTAACAAAAATGCGTGTCTCATTCTTTTTAAGGAGAATGTAGTAAACCCCATTATCGAGGCTCGATACATTCAATACATAATTAAGGTCCCCACCGCTCACACGCATTGTTTCCTTTTTCACCAGGCGGCCTGTAAGATCAGAAAGCTCCAGCACATAAAATCCATCGGGGATTTTTGCACTCAAAAACAGTTTATCGTTTGCCGGGTTGGGATACAGTTCCACCTTATCCGAAAGCAAGTATTCATTTAAACCTACCATCGAACAATTTCCATATTGTTGCAAGGCATTTATTGCATTGAAAACATTTAATCTCCCTCCTGAAGCAAACAAAGTATCAAAGCCGGGTTTTAAGTCTACGGTTGTAAGCACAAAATCCTTCATCAGCTTTGCCATGCTATCGGGATACAACTTATAATCGTAAATAAATGTATCGCACGCCGCTGCATACATCAAAGCTATTGAACCCGCTACATGAGGCGATGCCATTGACGTTCCGGTTAACGATGCATAATTGTTGCTTGGATACGTAGAAAGCACCTGGTGGCCGGGGGCTCCAAGATCAATAGTATTTACACCGTATCCGGCGCTCACTATTTTTGTATCGTACCTGCTTGTTGCCGAAACCGAAACCAAAAAATCACTTGAACAAGAGCATGGAATATCGCCTGTCACATCTATATTCCAGTTGTTGTTGGCAGTAGCTGCAGCACTCAATATTCCCACCTTCCCCAATGAGTCATAATAAGCACACCAGATCGGGAAATTAGCAGGCTGCCCCATATCTACACCAAAAGATGAATTGCTGGCTACAACAAAAGCGCCTTTTGCACCATTGGTTTCATTATACAAACGCCTGCATTCAAGCACGTAGCTATACGCTTCTACTGCCTCGCTTTCAGTTTCGGTAGCTCCAACAACCGGCATTAGCTTCACATTCCAGTTTACACCGCTAACTCCCATTGCATTATTACCTTTTGCACCAATTATTCCCGCCACATGTGTTCCGTGTTGTGCGTTCGATATGTTTCCATTATGCAGGAATACATTCCATCCTTTCACATCATCAACAAAACCATTTCCATCATCATCAATAGCATTACCGGCAATCTCATAACGATTGAGCCAGAAATTGAGATCAGGATGTGTGAGCTGGAAACCATCGTCAACAATAGCCACAACAATAGTGTCACCACTCGCCGTTAAACCACCGGTAGTAATGTTCCATGCATCGGTTGCATCTATATCCGCATCAACTACTCCTCCACTCTGCCCCGTATTATTTAATGCATATTGATTTGCGAACTGAAGATCATCAGGGATACTTCTGTTACTGATATAATGATTGAACTGGGCAATTACAACCTGTTTGGTGTTCCTGACCCTTTTCAGCAATGCTTCTTCATCAATATGTAAGAAGTCGAATTTCAGTAACCATATACCTGACTTTTTTGCCAATGCTCCGGCAATTTCAAGTTGCGTTGGTTTGCCATCCAATTGCAGGTTCGCTTCCATCACACCCTGTATAGTGCTGCCGGCAGAGATCATAACTATGAGTTCGCCGGGTTTATGCGCAGCATTATCTGTAGCTTTTGCCTGGAAAAGAAAAAGGTTGAAACATAAAAAAGCTGTTATAAAAAAAGTGCGCATCACTTAGAAATCTATAACAATAATAGTAAATTTAAACGTTCTAAGCAAGCCATTCAGTGTCAAACAACTTTGTTATATACAAGTCTTCTGCAGGATCGGGTAAAACCTTTACCCTGGTAAAAGAATACCTGAAAATTGCACTGGCCGACACACAGGATCCGCCGTTTTTATACAAACGCATACTCGCGATTACCTTCACCAACAAGGCTGCTGCCGAAATGAAAGATCGTGTGTTAAAAGCATTGAAAGATCTTTCGGAAAACAGGAATGAAACATTAAAAGGCATCCTGTGCAAAGAATTGAATATTGAAAGCGACCTGTTGCAAAAGCGCGCGCATAAAT
Organism: Bacteroidia bacterium; assembly: GCA_036405375.1. Lineage (GTDB taxonomy): Bacteria > Bacteroidota > Bacteroidia > B-17B0 > Aurantibacillaceae > JADJDM01. Next base: position 3,660 of record DASWXS010000234.1, on the reverse strand, counting down.
TATTGTTTGAAATCCTTCACAATTACGGAAATTTCTCCATCAGTACCATCGACAGTTTTACGCATACCATCATCCGTAATTTTTCTCACGACCTTAAGCTGCCTGTAAATTTTGATATTGAAACCGATGAGCGTGAGATTATAGCGAAATGTACCGACCAGCTCATTTCACGTATTGGTGTTGATGAGGAAGTAACCAAACTTATACTGGAGTTTTCGAAAAGCAAAACCGACGAGCAAAAAAGCTGGCAGGTAGACCAGGAGATCAGGGGATTTGCAGAAAAGATCCTCCAGAATTCGGACATTGAAAAAACAAGCATACTACGTGAACTCAGCATTGCTGATTTTAAAGAAATAAGGAAAGAATTTACGGCAGAAAATAAAAAGCTGGAAGCCGAACTAAAAGAGATAGGGAATGCTTTCTTCCTGCTGATTAAAAAAAATAACATTCCCGACTCAGGTTTTTATTATGGAGCCAAAGGAGTTCCGGGATATTTCAAAAAGCTAAGCGAAGAGCGGTTTGACGAAGAAGGTTTAGTGAATTCATACATAAATGCGGCGCTGCATGAAGATAAATGGTATGGGCCCAAAACAGACGAATCAATTAAATCAGCTATAGACAGTGCAAAGCGCGATATACTTTCACTGTTTCACAGGGCACAAAACCTGGTTGAAGAGAACCTGGGCAAATACATTATACGCAGGTCTATTCTCAGGGATCTTTATTCGTTAAGTCTTATCAACGAGATTGAAAAGCTGATCCAGGTTTTTAAAGAGGAAGAGAATGTTTTATTTATCAGCGAATTTAACCAGCGCATTGCAGAGATCATCAGCACCGAACCGGTTCCATTTATTTACGAAAAGATAGGTGAACGTTACAAGCATTTTTTACTGGATGAGTTCCAGGATACTTCGGTAACCCAATGGCAAAACCTGTTACCATTACTCGACAACTCTCTTGCTGAAGGGAATTTTAACCTTATTGTTGGTGATGGAAAGCAGTCTATTTACAGGTGGCGGGGTGGAGAAGCCGAACAGTTTGATGCTTTACCTGAACTTCCTCTGATAAAAGACAGTCTCAATAAAGATTTCTGGGAAGAAAGTTTACAGCGTAATGCAGATGTTCGTCAACTGGAATACAATTACCGCAGCTTAAAAAATGTAGTAGGGTTCAATAATGATTTTTTTGAGTGGATCAGCAAAACACATTTACATGAAACCTGGCAAAAGATTTATTCGACCGTAAATCAGAAAGCACAGGAAAAAGCAACAGGTGGCCTGGTAACAATCGATTTCCTGAAACAGGATACAGAAGATGATGGTGAACTGACCCATACTTTACAATACATTGAGCAGAGCTTAAGCAAAGGTTATAAATACAAAGAAATTGTTTACATAGTGCGTTTCAATTATGAAGGAAACAAGGTTGCCGATTTTTTGACTGAGAACGGGATACCGGTTATTTCGTCCGACTCACTCTTACTCAAAAATTGCAAGGAAGTAGCATTTTTAATCGACACCTTCACTTTCCTTTCTCATCCCGACAATGCAGTTTGTGCATCTTCTATCGTTAACTTTCTGTGCGATGAGCATATTCTAAACAAACAAAATAAAAACGAATACCTGCTTAAGCTGAATACCGGAAACCTGGGCAGGAGTTTTGAAGAGTTGATGCAGCAGGAAGGAATTGCTTTTAAGGCGTTGGATTTTGTAACACTGCCACTATTGGAATGTTCAATTCAACTGATCAATTTATTTCGTTTAAAAAACAATAAGAATTACCTGCAATTTTTCCTTGATGAGATCATTGCTTTTACCGCATATAACACCAACAGTATAAATGCATTTTTGGAATGGTGGGATAAAAAACAAAAAAACGCATCATTAAAGATTCCTGAAGGCAGCAATGCAGTAAGGATCATGACCATTCATAAATCAAAAGGTTTGGAGTTCCCGGTGGTGATCATGCCGTTTTGTAACTGGAAATATGAGCAGGGCGATTATATATGGATAGAACCCGAAGAAGGGTTGCCCGTTGCTTTGGTAAAAACTACCAAGGAAATGACACGCACCGCTTTTTCTGATCAGTACGATGCAGAAAAACAAAAGCAGCTTTTAGATAATGTGAACCTGCTGTATGTAGCATTTACCCGCGCTGCCAATCATTTGCATATTATTTCCAAAGAGCCTAAAAAAGGTGCGTCTTCCGTATATTCATTTATCAGGATCTTCGCTAGCCAAAAATATAATTTACCGGAAAGCGAACAACACTTGGAAATTGGTGAAGCAACCGAAAACCACCATATCGAAAAGAAAACTGCCACTTATGCTTACCAGTTTGATCTCAATAACTGGAACCGCGTAATCAGCATCAAATCTAACTACGAAAGCAGCGGCAAAAAGCAGGAAACAGAAAATAATGCTTCGGTTGGCTCAGCACATAGAGAACATGGGATACTGATCCATTATATCTTATCGAAAGTAAAAAATAATAAAGATGTGGAAAATGCTATTCAGCTAAGTGTTACCGAAGGCCTGTTAAACAGCTCCGAAGCATCACAAATGCAAAAAGAGATCATAGATATCATCAGCGCTACCAGTATTCAACCATTTTTCGCCGACGATCTGAACATCGCAAATGAAATCGAGATCCTTTCGAAGGAAGGGAAAGTATTACGGCCCGACAGGCTGATTTTTGAGGACAACCTGGTAAGGATCGTTGATTTTAAAACGGGAAAACATTCAGATACATATATCGAACAATTAGACACCTACGAACGTGCATTAAACGATATGGGATATACCTGCCGGAAATATCTTTTGTATCTGAATGAAAGAAAAGTAATGGAAGTATAGAAATAACTTCTATCCCCCTACCCTGATTGTATCCGGGTAAAATATAACATTACCGGTAGTAATATCGTGGACTCCGCCGCCAATACCGATTTGTCCACTCTCAATCAATTCCTTTAAGATAGGGCTTCGCTCTATGATCGATTTAACCGTACGTTTTACATTTATAGTAGCCACATTTTCCACAAACTCCGGATTAGAAGAGGTACGATTTTCTTTTGTTGTAAGCTCTGCATCAACTGCCGGTCTTATTTTAGTAAGCAATGCAGTAAGGTTTCCCATTTCCACATGATCACAGGCACCTTTAATAGCACCACATTTGGTGTGTCCCAATACCATAATGAACTTTGCACCTGCTACTTTACAGCCAAACTCCATGCTGCCCAAAATATCTTCATTCAATATATTTCCGGCTATACGAACACTAAATACGTCACCAAGGCCCTGGTCAAAAATCAATTCAGCGGAAGTACGGCTATCTATACAACTCAAAATAATTGCAAAGGGGTGCTGCCCGTCAGAAGTTTCGTTTGCCTGCTGTAAAAGATTTCTGTTTACTTTAAGGTTGTTGACAAAGCGTTTGTTACCTTCTTTTAATAAATCCAATGCCATTGCTGGTGTTATGGCAGCCTGCATTTCTTTTGTTAGGGTTCTCATTTCTTATTTGTTTTTAGTTATAATTGAATAAAATAGTTCTGCCAGATATCGTTGTGTACATTTGTTTTACAATCAATTGTTTAGATAAATTTCCGCACAAAGATAGTTATCTTTTTAAAAAAGATAGTATTACTATCATAAATAATTGTAA
>DASWXS010000233.1:0-3184 GCA_036405375.1 Bacteroidia bacterium | reverse complement strand
CCGCCTAATTTTTTCTTTTCGTTCACCCCGGGAATTCTTCCAAAAATATGATTTACCAGCCCCGAAACGGTATCGTAATTAGGACTCTCAGGCAATGCAATAGGAAGTGCAACGTTAAGGTCAACAATGTTTGCATGAGCTTTAACGATAAACTCGGTATCACTTTTTCTTTCAATATCCGGTTTTTCCTCATCATGCTCATCCTGGATCTCTCCAACCAACTCTTCAATAATATCTTCCATGGTAATGATACCAGCAGTAGCTCCATGTTCATTGGTAACGATCGCAATTTGTATGTGCATTTTCTGGAAATCGCGCAACAGGTCATTTACCTTCATACTTTCAGGTACGAAATGAGCCGGGCGCATAATGTCCTTAATGCTTTTGAAACGGTTTTCAATTACCGCTTTCAACAGATCTTTAGAGTGGATGATCCCAATTACATTGTCAATATCGCCCAGGTATACGGGTAGCCGGGAATAGCCTTCGTCTATGATTTTTTTGATTACTTCTTCTTTCGCAGTTTCAATACTGATGGCAGATACTTTGGTTTGGTTAACCATTATCTGCTTCACAAAGCGATCATCGAAATCAAAAACGTTCTGAATCAATTCATTCTCACTTGGTTTAATAGCACCACCTTCTTCGCTTTCGGTAAGGATCAACCTTAATTCTTCCTCCGTATGCACATCTTCTTCCCCTACTTTCTTGATTCCCACCAGGCGCAGCACAGAATTGGAAGTCTTGTTCAGCAACCAGATGAATGGGGCAAATATAAAATAGAAGATACGAAGCGGCCAGGCAACAAATAGTACCAGCTGCAATGGAAATTTGATCCCAAACATTTTCGGGATCTGTTCGCCTAAGGTAATGTGGAAGAAGGTGATTAATGTAAATGCAACAGGAATAGAAATGCTGTGGATAGCAAATGAATCAGGGGTAAAACCCATTTTCAGGAACATGCTTCGTACCAGGTGAGAAACAACTTCTTCACCCACCCAACCTAAAGCTAAGCTGGCTAATGTGATTCCGAGCTGGGTTGCGGATAAGTAAGCATCGAGTTTTTCAACTAAAACCTTTGCTATTTTTGCACGGGAACTACCTTTTTGAATTTTGAGATCAATCTGCGATGCTCTTACTTTTACCAGTGCAAATTCTGCAGCAACGAAAAAACCATTCAGTAAAACAAGGAGGATCGTAAATATTAAGTCTGTAATCATATCTTGGAAAACACAGTAAAAGTACGGAATTTAAATTTAATTGATTTTTAAAAGGGAATTGCACTTATTAACACGGATTGGCTAACAATATGGTGGCATCTCAGGAAATTATTTTCCCTATTGTCCTGAAAATGATTTTAATATCTGTTCCCAATCCTTGCTCTGAAATATACTTTTGATTCAATAAAAGTTTTGCAGGCATTACTTCTTCGATATAGGTTTTTTCAGGATCTGAAGATTTTGCAAGTAATTCATTCTCATTCGAATATTCGATGGATGCGTAATCCGTAATTCCGGGTTTGGCATTCAAAACCTTTAGTTGTTCGGCGTTATACATATCAACGTATTTTCTTACCTCTGGTCGCGGACCAACAAGACTCATGTCACCAACCAGCACATTTAATAATTGAGGAAGCTCATCGAGTTTATACTTACGCAGGTAGTAACCAATTTTTGTAATTCTACTATCACGCCCGCCAACTGTAAGTAATCCTTTTTTGTCGGAACCAGTGGCCATCGTTCTGAATTTAAACAATTTAAAATCGATGTTATTTTTTCCTACACGTACCTGGCGATAGAAAATTCCACCCCTGGAGTCAATTACAATGAGCATGGAAATAACCAGGAGAAAGGGGAGCAGCAGGAGCAAACCAATAAATGAAGCAACAATATCAAAAATGCGTTTCAACATTTACAATACTTGTTTAATGGCTTTGTTTACTGCCGCGCACACTGTTTGCACGTTCTCATCACTTAAGTTATAATAAACAGGAAGAGAGATTTCGCGACTGTAATTATCCAATGTAACCGGGTAGTTCTGAATAGTGTATCCCAGGTTTTTATAAAAGCTCATAGCGGGTACCGGAATAAAATGAACATTAACGGAAACATTCTCTTCAAAAATCAGTCGAATGATCTCATCACGCTGTTGTTCGTTCACACCTTTAATTCGGATAGGGAAGAGGTGATAGGAAGAGGTTTTTTCTGCTGTGTTATAAACCGGTATATCGATCAGCACATTTTTTGATAATTCTTTAGCGTACAGGTCAAAAATGTGTTTTCTTCTAAGCAATGTATCGTTATCATATCTTTCCAGCTCTACCAAACCAATTGCGGCTGTCATATCCGTCATGTTACATTTGTAACCCGCTTCCACAATATCATACTTCCAGTTTCCTTTTTGTGTTTTGGCGAGCGCATCTTTATTTTGCCCGTGCAAGGTAGTAACACATAATTTTTGATATTCTTCAACATTATCAAACGGCGCCGGTAAATTTAAAGCAACTGCGCCGCCTTCTGCTGTAGTGAGATTTTTTACTGCATGAAATGAAAACACAGATACATCGGTTAAAACCCCGGCACGTTTTCCTTTATAAAATGCTCCGAATGAATGCGCAGAATCGGAAAGTACCAGTACACGGCCTAATTTTTTTTGATTTTCTGTTACTGCGTTAAACTTCGACGAATACTTTTTTGCAAGCAGGTTAATTGCATCGTAATCACAAGGATAACCTGCAAAATCAACCGGCATAATTACCTTGGTATGTGCAGTAATATGTTTTTCAATTTCTGCTACAGCAATATTAAAATCGTGTTTGTTTACATCTACAAAAACCGGTTTTGCCCCGCAGTGAATAACTACATTAGCTGTAGCAGAGTAGGTGTATGCGGGCAGAATAACTTCGTCTCCTTCTGTTACCCCGAACCAGCGAAGCATAACTTCCAGCCCTGCAGTAGCAGAGTTCAGGCATAAAGTGGCTTTGTTCCCGCAATACGAAGTAATCCTTTTTTCAAACTCCTTGGTTCTGGGTCCTGTGGTGATCCAACCCGAAAGCAATGCAGCATTAACTTCATCAATAATTTTCTGATCGATACGGGGAGGGGAGAATGGAATCATAATGCAATTACATTTGGCTTGCAAAGGTAATAGAAATAGATAGAATACAGACACAGATTACGCTGAT
>DASWXS010000232.1:0-1550 GCA_036405375.1 Bacteroidia bacterium | reverse complement strand
CGTGTTCCCATATATTTCCACCTCATTAATGGTTTCCAGCTGCTCCGAACAATACTTCATCAATTCGTGCTCATGAGCAGCAATTTTATCAATACCTATTTCGTTTATAAAATTCAGAGCGGCTTTTGTTGCGGCCCCACCTTCAATATTAGGAGTTCCGGCTTCAAACTTATTAGGCAAATCGGCCCATTCTGTTTTTTCAAATGTTACCAGTTTTATAATTCCGCCACCATACTGATATGGAGGCATTGCTTCCAGTAAAGTTTCTTTTGCATACAATACTCCCATTCCAGTTGGTCCATACATTTTATGCAGACTAAACGCATAAAAATCAACGTCCAGTTTCTTTACATCCACTTTCATATGAGGAACGGCCTGGGCTCCATCAATTAAAACTTTCGCTCCGTGTTTTTTCGCTTCCGAAATAATTTCTTCAACAGGGTTTATGATACCAAGACTATTACTTACATGTGCAATTGCCACCAGTTTGGTTTTGGAAGACAGTAGCTTTTTATACGCCTGTATATCCAATTCACCTTGTTTTGTAAGAGGAACTACTTTCAAAACCACTCCTTTTTCATCGCGCAAATTTTGCCAGGGAAGGTAATTGGAGTGGTGCTCCATATCCGAAATAATAATCTCATCTCCCGCCTTTAAAAAAGCTCTCGAAAATGAACTTGCCACCAGGTTAATGGAGTCTGTAGTTCCTTTTGTAAAAATAATTTCGTGTGCGTAACCTGCGTTAATGAATTTTTGAACAGCAATACGTGCGTTCTCATATTCAATAGTCATTTCACGACTCAGGGTATGAACACCTCTGTGAATATTACTGTTTAACTCACAATAATAATTTACAATCGAATCAATTACCATCTTTGGCTTTTGAGTGGTAGCTCCATTATCAAGATAAACCAAAGGATTTCCATTTACCGTTTTAGTGAGTATTGGAAACTGTTTTCGAATGTAATTAATGTCTATCATAAACTTAATTCAATGATTCTTCAAATGATTGTAAGATCTTTTCCTGCAACTGTGGCAATTCAACTTTGTCAATCAACTCTTGTGCAAAAGCCTGAAGCAATAATTTTCTTGCCGACGCATCACCAATACCTCTTGCCTTCAGGTAAAACAAAGCATCTTCATCTACTTTCCCTGTAGAGGTTCCATGCGAGCATTTTACGTCGTCCGCAAAAATTTCCAGCTGTGGCTTTGTGTAGATGCTTGCATCATCACTCATCAAAATATTCTTACTGCTCTGGTATGCATTTGTTTTTTGAGCATCCCTGCGCACCATGATCTTCCCGTTAAAAACCAATGTTGATTTGTCGTAAGCTATACCTTTATATAACTCATTGCTATTACAGTTAGGCATAGCATGATCTATGTAAGTATGATTATCTACCAGGTTGTTTTTTCTCCCCACTATCAAGCCATTCAGGTGCGATTCAATATTTTGCCCAAACAAACGTACATGATGATTGTTTCTAACTAATGATCCACCCAATATAAATGTAAGAGCATCATAAACGCTGTTTGCCGACTGGATAACT
>DASWXS010000231.1:0-12308 GCA_036405375.1 Bacteroidia bacterium | reverse complement strand
CGCATTGCGAGTTTTGAATTTTGATAGTTGGAATAAGTGGTGGAGTAGTAAGGTCGCAGGAAGTAGCAAAACTTCCCCAGTTTCCGCCAACATAAGCCCTTGCCCTTACACTGTAAGTTCTTCCATAACCACATTCTGTATACAAGCCAAACTGGAAGAAATTGGCAGTTCTCTGTTTGATGAAAACAGCACCGGTAGTGTTATCTGTAAATTCAAATTGGTAGTTAACTGCATTTGTAACTGCATCGCAGTATACGGTAGTATTCATTGCCGCCACAGTTATACCGCATTGTGAGTTTTGGATTTTAGTAGGGGCTACGCATGCGTTAACAGTTACCATTTGTGTGGCGGTTGATGAACAACCATTAGCGTCTGTTCCGGTTACTGTATATGTTGTGGTGGTATTAGGCGAAACAGTTGGATTGGCTCCATTCAATTGTCCTGGCATCCATGTAAAGGCAACATTGCCGGTACCTCCATTAGACGAAGCCGAGAGCATGGTATTGCTCCCATTGCATATACTCAATGCGTTTCCTGTAGTTACAACAAGAGAGGAGGGTTGAGAAATAGAAATGGTTTCTGTAGCAACACAACCGTTAGCATCCGTAACCTCACATGTGTATGTACCTGCGCTTAATCCACTTGCTGAAGCAGTAGTAGCACCTGAAGGACTCCAGCTGTAAGTATAGCCTGCTGTACCTCCACTAACCGAAGCCATTGCGGATGCATTGCTTCCGCCGTTACAGCTTATGCTGTTTTGTTGTGAAATAGTTACATTAAGTGCAGCTGGTTGAGAAATGGAAATAGTTGCAGTCGTAATACATCCACCGGCATCAGTAACCGTGCAGGTATGTGTACCGGCGCTCAACCCTGTTGCTGTTGCAGTAGTGGCACCCGATGGGCTCCAGCTATATGAATAAGCAGGTGTACCTCCACTAACAGAGGCCATTGCGGATGTAGTTTCACCATTACAATTAATGCTGCCTTGCTGTGAAATGTTTATGTTAAGCGCCATTGGTTGGGAAATAGAAATAGTTGCCGTAGTCACACATCCATGCGAGTCAGTAACCATGCAGGTATGTGTGCCCGCACTCAATCCTGTTGCAGTTGCAAGAGTAGCACCCGATGGACTCCAGCTATATAAATAGGAAGGAGTACCACCACTCACTGAAACTGTTGCGGATGCATCATTTGAGCCATTACAACTGATACCGTTTTGTTGCGAAATAGTTGCACTAAGAACCGCAGGCTCTGAAATGGAAACGGTTGCTGTAGTAACGCATCCTTTTGTATCTGTAACTGTACAGGAGTAAGTTCCGGCAGCAAGATTATTTGCGGTGGTTAATGTTCCTCCCGAAGGACTCCAGCTATATGTGTAAGGAGAAGTTCCTCCACTTACAGAAACAGTTGCAGAACCATCCATTTCTCCATTACAGCTGATATTGTTTTGCTGTGATATAGTTGCACTCAGGGTATTTGGTTGAGAAATGCTTACCGTAGCAGTTGATGTACATCCGCCTGAATTGGTTACGGTGCAGGTATAGTTTCCGGCAGCAAGATTTGATGCAGTTGCACTTGTACCGCCCGATGGGGCCCATGAATACATAAAGCCGCTTCCACCTGTTGCACTAACAGTTGCAGAACCGTCCGTTCCGCCATTACAGTTCACATTACTCGAAGTAATATTCACTGTCGGTGTTGGAACAACCGTTAAAACAGCAGAGCCTGTCATATTGTTAGTACATGCACCGGCAGGGTTTGTTGCAATTACAGTATAGGTTCCCGCTGTTTGTGTACCAAAAGAAATAGCATTTCCTGTGCCTGTTACAGGAGAACCAACGTTAGTAGGGCCGTTTTTTAATTGATAAGAGTAACCTGATTCAGATCCTGATAATCCCACTGCAAGGCCACTTGCAGCAGAACAATAGCTTCCTGTTCCCGTTACATTAAACGCTGTTGGAACATTACAAAGTTGTACAGAAAGGTCGAGCGTAACATCATCAATTCTCCAATTGGCAGTACCGGAAGTAGCACTTCCTGAACCACTGTGCCCATAGATCCGGAAAATGATAGCGCTTCCTGTTCCTGATGAGGTAGAAGTGAATGTTGGAGTTTCGAATTCCCAATCGCCGGCGTTGTTGGAAGTTCCTGTAGCCAGATTGGCGGTATAATTATCTTTACTGGAACGGATAGAGTAAGCCTGGGGACCTGTACCGGAAGAACGCGTTCCAAAGCTAATACCATTTAAGGTAACATAATACCCGGTTGCAGGTGTAAGTGTAAACTCAAAATAAGCACTTCCTGAAGTTGCAGTATTAATTGCTCCGGTACGTGCTGCAGCCTGTGCATTGTTGCCGCCTGATGCGCTGGCGTAGTCGGAAACGGCAGAAGCCGAAGCTGTAGATAACATGGTAGTTGTACCAAAGTTATTACCCTGGATTATATTGGAAACAGTAAGATTTGCATAAGGAGTTCCGCTGGATGGAGCTGCAGTTGCAAAGTTCCAGCTTAAAGCTGCCTGGGTAATAGTAATATTACCTGTGGTAATATTGGAGAAGGATCCTGAGCTCGCCTGGAGTGTATATGTTCCGGCCTGATCAAACTGCAGGTTGCTGAATGTAGCCACACCGGCCACAGCTGCTACTGTAGTTGTACCGGAAAGGGTTCCCGGTCCGCTGGCGCTGGTAATGGTTACATTCCCCGTGTAGGTGTCGTCTGTTGAATTATCCGGTCTTTTTGCCACTACTGTAAATGAACCAAGATTAGTTCCTGTTGTTCCTGAAGAGGGTACACCAACAAAGGAAATGTGATCTGCAGCTGCCAATACGTTAAATGGTGAAGAAATTCCGTCGCTAAGGTTGTCACCAGAACTTCTTTGCGCAGTTAAGGTTACCCCGGTTCCTGCTGAAGACAAAGTAACACCGCTTACTACTACCGAATTGGTTCCTGCGGTAATAGTTCCGGTAGTTGTTCCACCAATGCTTCCTGCCATTCCGTTGGTGATAAGAGAAAAACCAGTATTTGCCGAAACATTTGCCGCCAGGTTCGACCCATCGCGTGAAACAACAGTCACATTAAATCCGTTTCCTGCACTTGGTGAAGCAGGACTGATTGAGGTAATCGCGAATTGAGTTGGCGCTGACCCCGATTGAAGTGTCGGGGTTAATACAACGTTATCCAAAGCAACACCCTGGGAGTTGCTGGAGCCGGAATTGATCGTCCAGCGGAGATAAAAGTTACCGCCATTGGCAATATTTACACCCGTAATAGTAACTGACTTGCTTACTACATTGGCTGCAGAGTTTGTAAAATCATACCCTGTACCAGATGCAAAAGTATTGTCTCCTGTTGTTCTTGCAGTCCAGCTGGTACCATTGGTTGAGGTGAAGAAATTAACTGTACAGGTAGTTGAATTAGCCCTGAATCGTTCATAATCAAAAGCTATAGTTACATCGTTCATCTGAACACCGGTATTATTTTGATATGCAACCATAATAGCATTTGGATTAGCATAACTTCCCGAAGTCATTGTACCTATTGATCTGTCGGCAGTGTTTCCGCTGTTGCCCCAATTCCATCTGCCTCCTGCATTCGGAGATCCAGTACTGGCAGCCTGGTTTGTGGCTGTGAAATTTCCTGTTGCTGTATAAGTAGGTGCTGTTCCATCTCCTGCGGCACTTATTTTCCATCCCGTTGGTAAAGAGGCGGTGGCTGTTGTTGCCATGCCGTTAAAATTCTCTGTTACAGCAGAACTGCTGGTGATACTAACACTTTGTGCATTTGCAATTTTTACTGCAAATAACACCATTAAGATAGTAAGACACTTGTAGATTTTAGTCATTATATTTTGGTTTTAAGTTTTACTTTTTTAGAAAAAATTAAGGGATACAAAATTATAGCATTTTTTTGTTAATTCCGGGGGTTTCCAAACCTTCCAATGTTAAAGAATTGCTATGAAATTACGAAGATGAGCTGAGGATGGATTTCAAAATAAGCCGAAAGGAGCTTTTTTCAGGATAAAAGAGGGAGAAAGCCCGTTGGCGGGAATGAATAGATCTGGATTTTTTGAGGAACTCCCCATAGTTAAGTCCTCCATCTTAATTGTTCTTAAAATGCATCATTTCAGGGACGTGAACAGGTATTTTTTGTACCTTTATTTGCTTATGAAGTACCTTTTTTTGATAGCTGTTGCTTTGTTTTTTAGCATTATTAGTTCCTGTGGCAACCAGGCAAAATATACCAGCCAGGTAACCAGTCTTGATAGTTTGCGTATTGAGCTGGATAAAAAGCTGGCAGTGTTTTCAGCAATAGATACAGCGAAAATTGGCAGATATGTAAAAACATATGAAGGTAATGTTTCCTGGATAGAGCAAAATATTAAAGACACTGTTTCGGTGGATTACCTGAATGCACTGAAAAATTACCGTGGGGTGAATGAACCCCTGGAATTTATCCGGCACAATTATTCGGCGATGATTAAAGACGCAGAGTACAGTAAAGAACAATTAAACAAACTTTCTGCCGATATGAAGAACAGCGTTATTGACGAAGAGAAAGCATACGAGTATTACACCATAGAAAAACTGGAGGCTCAAAAAATAATGGACGCACTTACAGTAAATCACGAACTGAGTAAAAACAGTATTGATACTTTTGATAAGTACAACAACGAAATAGAAAAACTCATCAATAAATACAAAAGTGAAAGCGGTAAATAAAATAGTTTTTGTATTGTTCCTGTTATTTGGAGGCGCTGCTGCAATGGCACAAACCCCAAAGAATACCGATGAGCAGCTGGCACTCCAGTTTTATAGTAACAAGGAGTATGACAAAGCTGTAATCTATTACGAGAAATTGTACGATAAAAACCCGCACAATTATTACGAATATTACCTCACCTGCCTGGTGAAAACCAATGATATGAAAAAGGCAGAGAAGATGGTGAAAAAACAGATCAAATTAAAACCGGGTTCAGTTTATCTATATGTTGACCTGGGCGAATTATACAAAGCGCAACAGGAAGACAAAAAGGCGGAAGAACAATATCAAAAGGCAATAAAAGATTTACCGGATGATTATACTCAAATAGCTTCCCTTGCCAATGCATTCAAAACGGTAAAGTTGTACGATTACGCAATTCAGACCTTTGAGAAAGCATCTAAAATGAACAATGGGCTTTACCCTTATTATTATGAGAAAGCAGATATCTACAAGGAGAAGGGCGACATAAAAACCATGATCAACACTTATCTCGATGCGCTTGAATTTAAGGAATCAGAGATGATTACCATACAAAACAATCTTCAGAACAGCTTGGGATATGATGATGAAAAAGGCGGATTCAATAATCCCATTCTAAAGCAGGAATTGCAAAAAAGAATCCAGGCAAATCCCAACAAAACTATTTTCTCGGAGTTCCTGATTTATATTCAAATGCAGCAAAAAGATTTTGAAGGAGCTTTCACACAAAGTAAAGCATTGGATAAACGGAATAAAGAGGATGGTTACCGCCTGATGGAACTGGGCAAGATTTGTACAAGTAACGAAGCATACGATGTGGCGGAAAAATGTTACAACTATGTATTGGCTAAAGGAAAAGAGAATTATAATTACAACCAGGCATATATAGAATCATCGAATGCGCAATACGACAAAATAGTAAAACAACGCACTTTTACGCCCGATGATCTGAAACAGTTGGAGTTAAAGCTGAACACAACGATTGCCGAATTCGGCATTAACCAGCTCACTGTTCCTTTGCTCCGGAAACTGGCGAATTTATACGCGTATTATCTGAATGATCTTCCAAAAGCATCAGAGCTATTAACGCAGGCGGTTGAACTCCCGGGCATTGATAAATTTGTGCAGGCCGAATGCAAACTGGATTTGGGTGATGTTACGCTGATCACAGGTAATGTTTGGGATGCCTCCTTGTTATATTCGCAGGTAGAGAAAGCATTTAAATATGACCCGGTTGGCCAGGAAGCAAAATTCAGGAACGCAAAACTGTCTTATTATAACGGTGATTTTAAATGGGCAAAAGCGCAGCTGGATGTACTGAAAGGAGCAACCTCTAAGCTGATCGCTAACGATGCCATGGATCTTTCTTTACTGATTGGTGATGCTATCAATGTAGATACTAATGAGGTTCCGCTGCAGATGTTCGCCTCCGCCGATTTGCTGATCATTCAGAATAAGATTCCCCAGGCTTTGGCCCGTATGGACTCCATCAATATTTTATTCGACAATCATGGCCTCGCCGATGATATTTACTACAAAAAAGGCATCATTTTTTTGAAGCAAAACAAGCCGAAGGAAGCACTGGAAGCATTTCAACGCGTTGTGGATACGTATGGCGAAGAAATATTCGGTGATGATGCTATGTTTAAAATTGCGGAGATCTACCAGTATAATTTGAATGACACGGAAAAAGCAAAGGCAAGCTACCAGGATATGCTCACAAAATATCCTGCGAGTGTGTATACAGTGGAAGCCCGAAAACGCTTCAGAAAATTAAGAGGCGACCTGATCAATTGATCATTATTACCCGGAACAAAAAACAAACATATGATAAAAGCAACCCTTACTTCCTTACTTGTATTTCAGACCTTATTGGGTGTAACCCAAACCAATGTACCCTCACAAACCGTACAATCGAAAGTAGAATCAGCTATTCTTTACCTGGATGGAGCTGAGCTCACGCAAAAGAAAACGGTTTCTCTTAACCCCGGAAGAAACATTATTGTTTATTCGGGAATCACACCGAAACTTGTTTCCAAAAGTGTGCAGGTAACGTTTACAGGTGATGTTTCGCTGTTGTCAGTTAGCGATAAGATCAATTACCTTACCGATGTAAAGGAAACAACAAAAACAAAACAACTAAAAGATTCGCTTGAAATGGTAAACGATAATATCCTGAAACTGCAATGGGATATGGATGCTTACCAGGCAGAAAAAAACATGATCAACGCAAACCAAAAGATCGGCGGAAATGAGAAAGGTCTTGCTGTGGCTGAACTCAAGCTGGCAGCTGATTTTTACAGGGCGCGTATCCTTGAAATTAATGGTGAAACATTTAAGCTGAATAAAAAAATAGAAGGCTATCAAAAAACAAAAGCAAAATTGCAGGCTGCTTTAACAGAGATCAGCGCAACAGATAACGAACCAACTGCAGAGATCGAGATCCTGGTAAATAACAACGGTGCGGCCAAAATCTCATCTGATCTTGAAATAAAATACATTGTGGCAAACGCAGGCTGGGTTCCCACATACGACCTGATTGCAGAAGATATCAATAACCCGATCCAGTTAAAATACAAAGCAAAGGTGTTTAATAATACCAATATTGACTGGAACGATATTAAAATAAAACTCTCTACAGGTGACCCGATGAAAAATGCTTCAAAACCTGAACTGGTAACCTGGTACCTGAATTATCAATCCTCTTACCAGTATCAACAAAATTATGGTGGATATAACAACATGAGCAACGCTAACAACCAGGTTCAGCAAAACAACAATGAGTATAACGCGCCATCGAGTTTAACAATGGATAAATTGTACGCCGAAGACCTGAAGCTGAAAAAGGAAAGCCAGGAGAAACAGAAAGCACAAAAAGCAACAATTGTGTACGAAGAAATCCAGGTTTCTGAGCTAAGCGCTGAATTTGATATTAAACAGATGTATTCCATTCCTTCCGATGCAAAGCCTTACCTGGTTGATGTTACGTCTTATGACTTACCGGCAACCTACAAGCATTTCTGTGTGCCTAAAATTGAAAAAGAAGCGTTTATGCTGGCTCGCATCACCGGGTGGGAAGAATTAAACCTGGTAGAAGGAACAGCAAATGTTTATTTTGGCGGAACTTATGTTGGACAGTCGTATATTAATCCAAGAGGTGTTGATGATACTCTGGATCTCTCATTCGGTCGTGATAAAAAAATTGTGGTAACACGCACCAAACTGAAAGACATGAACAAGGATAAAGTAATGGGCAACAACCGCAAAGCAACTTTCTCTTATGAAATGGTAGTGAAGAACAACCGCAAAGCACCGGTAACACTTGAATTAAATGATCAATTACCTGTTTCGCAAAACACCGATATAGTTGTGGAGAGCATCGAATTGTCGAAAGGACAATCGGACCCTGCAACGGGCAAATTGAAGTGGAACATGACTTTAGGACCTGATGAATCGAAAAAGATCGTCCTCACTTATTCAGTAAAATATCCGCGCAGCCAGAGTGTGAACCTGGATAATACAAGGAAGAAATCAAGAGCTAAATGGTAATTTAACCCCACAGAATATCTTTCTGAAAAGTCACGCCTAAATATTAACTAAAAAAAGAAGAATCATGTTCATATATAACGTTACTGTAAACTTAGATGAGTCTGTTCACGAAGAATGGTTGAACTGGATGAAAACCAAACATATCCCCGATGTATTGATGACAGGTTGCTTTACAGGTGCCCGTGTATTAAAAGTTTTGGCAGATGATGAAGGGGTTACTTATTCTGTGCAATATGATTTTGATACAATGGAACGCTACGACAGGTACCGGGCAGAATTTGCACCTGCTTTACAGAAAGAGCACATGGATCGATACAGCAATAAATTTGTAGCATATCGTACGCTGCTGGAGAGAGTGTAATTGTGGAACCCTTAATTAACTCCGCACTTTAGTGCGGGAGTGAGATGCCTATCTAAATTGGGCTTTAGCCCTGACAAAATCAAACGACGATGGCTTATGTAAAAATATGGATTCATGCTGTTTGACGAACTATCAAAGGAGAATCGGCATTCTGGATTAACAAAGAGAAAATTACACATTCAAAATTTGAGTGGGCTGCTGAGTATTATGCGGCTTCTGTTAGTGAATCAATAATTCCAAAAGTTGTAGCTTATATTGAGAATCAGGAAGCGCATCATACGAAGAAAACTTATGCAGAAGAGTGCGAAGAATTTCTTAGCAAGTATAATATTAATCATGGCTAAAGCAGAAAAAGGCGATAGCCTTTGGCCACCGGGCTAAAGCCCGGTGTTATTGTGGGAATTTGGTTTATACTCCGCTCTGAGCTGCCTCGCCGTTTTCTTACTTCCATCATGGCTCCAGCCGGGAGGTGCAAACATGTATTTTAATTTATGTTTGAATGAAGGAGATTTTTTGAGGTCTTTCGCTATTCCCTGCCATTCGTGAAAAACAACATTAACCGGGTGATGACTTTTAATATTTTCGGTTAAACCATAACGTACCGGTTCGTCATCTCTTTCTTCAGCGAAGGTTCCAAACAGGCGGTCCCAGATAATAAATACCATTCCCATATTCTTGTCCAGGTAAGGAATGTTGGAAGCATGGTGAACCCGGTGATGTGAAGGAGTGGAAAGGACCCATTCCAGTGGCCCCATTTTTTTTACATATTTGGTGTGGATCAGTATCCCGTAAATCTGCGTTGCTGAATAAATGAACATAATGTCTTTGCCTTCAAAACCACATAGCGATAAGGGAATAAAATAGGCGAAACGATAAAGCGGCTGAAATACGGATGACCTGAAGCCTACGGTGAGGTTAAACTCTTCCGAGGAATGGTGGGTAACATGCACTGCCCAGAAAAAACGCACATAATGATCAACATAATGCAACAGGTAAAAAAGAAAATCCTGGCCGATTAATAATACGATCCAGTATGCCCACTGATTTTTTATTTCTATAAAGTGGAATTGGAAAAAATAGTTTAGAATAATAAGGCAAACGCCGCGCATCAGGATATCCAGTCCCATATTCAGGAACATCAGGTAGATATTTTCAACGGTTCCCTTCTTACTGTAATTGCCATGATTGTGGAAACTGCTGAACAGGATCTCCGCCCCGATCACAATAGCGTAAACTGGGGTTGAAATCATTACGAGCAGGGCTTCTCTGAACTCTTCAAACATGGCGCAAAAATACAAATTCCTGCGCTTTTATTAAAACCTTTAAACCCCGCTTTTTCAAACCGGATAAAGCTCAGCTTTCGTTGGATCCAAAAGGCAAATTATACGTTTAAGCACAAGTTGGGTTCAATTAGTTTTTTATCTTTGCTACCTGATCTTTATAGGTAAAACCGGCCACCATGATTAAAATCATTTGTTTAACGTTAACAAGTCTTTTGACTGTAAACATATTGCACGCGCAGGTTCCTGCCCCGGGTGCCAAACAAACCAAATCCATTGTTCTTTGGGGCGCCACTATTCATGTGGGTAACGGGAAGGTGCTTGAAAATGGAGCTGTGGGATTTAAAGATGGGAAGATCACTTTTATAGCCAGCGGTGCTGACCTCGAAAAAGTAAAACTGGATAAAAATGCATTTGATACTTCTATAAATGCAACAGGAAAACATATTTACCCGGGGTTTATCGCCCCAAATTCTACACTAGGTTTAAATGAAATTGAAGCAGTAAGGGCAACCAACGATTTCGCGGATGTTCCTGGATACAATCCACATGTTCGTTCTCTTATTGCATTTAATACAGATAGTAAAGTTTCGAGTACGGTTCGTACCAATGGTGTTTTATATGCACAGGCCACTCCGCGTGGAGGTGTCATCAGTGGTAAATCCAGCATTCTTTCATTGGATGGATGGAATTGGGAAGATGCTGTTTTAAAAACAGATGACGGTGTTCATGTTAATTTTCCGAACACCATTCAGCGTCATGGCTGGTGGGCAGAACCGGAGCCATCTTCCACAAACGATAAATACACCGAAGAAGTAAATAGGCTGAAGCAGTTTTTTACCGACGCGGCTTATTATTGTGCCAACAAAGAAAAGCAGGAAACAAACCTTCGCTATGAAGCTATGCGCCCCGTATTCGATGGGAAAGCAAATGTGTACTTTCATGCGAATTATGTAAAGGATATTATTGGCGCGGTGAATTTTGCAAAAACATTCAACCTTAAAAACATGGTTATTATTGGCGGAAGAGATGCCTGGAAAGTAACGGCTCTGTTAAAAACGAATAACGTGGCAGTAATGGTAAGTCGCTTACACGACCTGCCTGCGCTGGAACAGGAAGATGTGGATCAGCCATTTAAATTGCCATACCTTTTGCAAAAAGATAGCGTATTGTTTTGTTTACAAAATGAAGGCGATATGGAAGGCATGAACACGCGTAACCTGCCTTTCCTGGCCGGAACAGCTGTAGCTTATGGCCTTACAAAAGAGCAGGCACTGGCTGCTATTACTTTCAATGCAGCTAAGATTATGAAAGTAGACGATAAGATAGGAACCATTGAAATGGGAAAAATGGCCTCGTTGGTTGTGTCTACCGGTGATGCACTCGATATGAAAACAAATAATATTGAATGGGCATTTGTGGAAGGCAGGTTAGTGAACCTGAACAATTCTCAAAAAGACCTTTACAACAAGTACATGAACAAATATAATTTACCGAAGTAGAAAAAATTTTAAGATGAACGTTTTAGTTTTAGGATCAGGAGGAAGAGAACACGCATTTGCATGGAAACTGGCGCAGAGTAAAAAGCTGGAAAACTTATACATTGCCCCGGGAAATGCAGGAACCGCGCATTGCGGCACAAACGTAAACATCAGTGCCACTGATTTTGAGGCGGTAAAAAACCTGGTGTGGGAAAAAGGAATTGACCTGGTTCTTGTTGGCCCTGAAGATCCATTGGTGAAAGGAATCCATGATTATTTTTTAGCTGATGAGGTATTGAGGGATATCCCGGTGATTGGTCCGAAAAAAGACGGAGCTCAGCTGGAAGGCAGCAAAGATTTTTCGAAACAGTTCATGATCAAGCATGGCGTTCCAACTGCTCGGTATGAAAGTTTTGATGCATCCAATTTAGAAGCAGGTTATACATTTCTTGAATCGCTGAAACCGCCTTATGTTTTAAAAGCAGATGGTTTGGCAGCAGGTAAGGGAGTATTGATCCTTAACGATCTTAATGAAGCAAAAAAAGAATTAAAAGCCATGATCTCTGATGCTAAGTTTGGTGCAGCAAGTGCCAAAGTGGTGATCGAAGAATTCTTACATGGAATCGAATTAAGTGTATTTGTTCTTACTGATGGTAAATCGTACAAACTATTACCTGCAGCAAAAGATTACAAACGTATAGGTGAAGGAGATACAGGACTGAACACCGGTGGAATGGGAGCAGTGAGCCCTGTACCATTTGCCGACGATGCATTTTTGAAAAAAGTGGAAGACCGTATTGTAAAACCAACTATTGCAGGCTTAAATAAAGAAGGAATAGATTACCGGGGATTTATTTTTATCGGGCTGATGAATGATAATGGAGAGCCTTCCGTTAT
>DASWXS010000230.1:0-1890 GCA_036405375.1 Bacteroidia bacterium | reverse complement strand
ATGATTGTAAATAAAAGCTGAGTGCTTTATCTTCCCCTTCTTTTCTACAAGTTATACTATCCGAGGTGCAAAAAGGATCTCCAAACGAATCATATATTCCACCTAATACATTGAGTCCGGCAGCCAGGCCAACTTTATCACCCATCTGTTCACGTATTTTAATGGATTTATTCATGCACTCAATTGCTTTGATTAAATCTTTGCGTTTGCAATCATTGCCTATACAAGTCGGGTCTTTGTACTTTTTATAAATAAACCCGATATTATTATATGAAATGGCCTGTCCGTCTAAATCGCCCAGCTCTTCATACATCTTCAACGCTTTCTGATAATAATTTAATGCTTCCATATATTCGCCCTGGTTATCCAGGATAAATCCTATGTTATTATAAGCTGTTGCGATTCCAAGTTTTTCGTTGATAGAGATAAATATTTTTAATGCGGAGTGATAAGACTCCAGCGCTTTTGCCACGTTGCCTTGCTGCCTGTATAAAAAGCCCACATTAATGAAGGTAAAAGCCCGGCCGCTTTTATCATTTATTTCATCCTGGATCTTCAGTGATTGGTTATAATACTTAAACGACTTTTCAATATCGCCCAATCTGTCGTACATATAACCAAAATTATTCAACGCTCCTGCGTATGTTGACTGGTAAAAACGTTTCAGATCCCCTTTATTGTTTTTTATACCTCTTTCGGCTATTTCCAATAACTGCTGGTTGTACAAAGGCCAGAGGCTATCATCATTTTCGGACTCTATCATCTGGTAAAGAATGGTACAACGGGTAGTATCATGTTTGGCATTTCCCAATAATACCTTCAACGAATCAACAACTTCCTTCTGCGCTTTAACTGAAAAGCCAAATACCAAAATGAAACAAAACAAAATTATTCTGCGGGTATATACAGGTTGAAAGGACATAAAAACGATGTTACGTAAAGATAACAAAAATGTGTCCCGTATTCCAGGGCAATATGCCGGGAATAAAAAAACGCCCTGGCTTATTCAGTCAGGGCGCTCAGTTCAATTAGATCATATATTAATCTTTGATATCAAAGAACTCGTTGTAAGACGTCTCTTTGTTATTCAATTTGAATTTTTCTTTGAATAAAGTAAGCATTTTTGCAGCATACAAATTA
The DNA here is from genome assembly GCA_036405375.1 of Bacteroidia bacterium. Classification (GTDB taxonomy): domain Bacteria; phylum Bacteroidota; class Bacteroidia; order B-17B0; family Aurantibacillaceae; genus JADJDM01. The sequence goes on along the minus strand of DASWXS010000230.1, from coordinate 750 downwards.
TCATAGATTTTCTGAACTTCGCTTTCCTTAGAAAGGATAGTTTTGGTTAGCTTTTCCACTTCTTCGTCCGTAGGAGTTTGTCCGTAACGTGCATATTGGCTGCGGATGAAATTTCTTGCTTCGTTTGTAGCCTCTTCTGCATTTACCTGGAGCTCGTTGTCTTTAATGATCTTGTTCTCGATCAGTTTCCACTGCATTGCTTTTGCATATGTATCAAACTCAGAGTTGATTTGCTCCATTGTTAATGGTTTTTCATTCACTGCCATTAACCAACGCTTTAAAAAATCTTCAGGAAGACGAGGATTAGCTGTTTCAACCAGTTTTTTCTCCACATCCGCCATGAAACGACGATCCTGGTCAGCAACAAACATAGTAGTTAATTCTTCCTTAATCTTGTTTCTGAATTCTTCTTCGCTGTTGATCTTTCCTGCACCATACAATTTATCGAACAACTCCTGGTTCAATTCAGCATCTTCCATTCTAGCGATATTTTTAACAGTAACCTGTAAGTTCGCGTCGAATGTTTCTGCCACTTCTTTATCAATACCTAAGCCAATGCCAAGATCGATAGCAGTTTCGTATAATTCTTTTGAGTGAATGGTAACTTTATCGTCTTTTTTAAGACCAACCAGTTTCGCTTTTACTTTATCATTTTTAATGCGATCAACGCCAATGCTGGTAGATTTGAACACTCCACCTGCTTTAACTGAACCATCAGCTTCCAGTTCATTGATATCTACGTAAAGAACA
>DASWXS010000229.1:0-7202 GCA_036405375.1 Bacteroidia bacterium | reverse complement strand
TAATTGGGTTATTTTATTTGTTTTTTACAAGTTTACATCTTCTCACTTCAGTGTTGTCGAAAAGCATAATAATGTAGATGTTATTAGGCAAATGTGAAAGATCAATTTTTTCAATATTGTTGGCCAATAAAGTGCTAAATACTGTCCGGCCCTGTACATCAGTAATTGTTAATGTTTTTTTACAATCGCCCATATTTCCCCGAATTAGAATATAATCAGTAAAAGGATTTGGCGCAACACTGAATTTTTCCGGTTCGATAGGTGAAATACCTACCGTGTTAACCTGCATACCCTGCGAATCAGTTTTAACTATGTAACAATCACCCCCTGAGCCATAGCTATAAGTATTCCCAACAGCAATAATGCCCTGGTCATTTGTGGGGATACCTTCATAAGCCATTTCACCAGAAGTGCCACCATACAAACGTTCCCAAATGGTATTAAGGTTTGCATCTGTTTTTCGAACCATTAGTTTATTTGAATCAGCACCGCAAATAATAAATCCGCTCCCTTGGGGATAAATCGAATATTCTTTTGCTGATGCTATTGCTATGCTATAGATAAAATCCATTTTTTTTGTAAACATGGTATCCAGATTATCATCCAGTCTTAAGATCCAGGGATCGTAACCGAAAGATATGCCATGAGCTCCCGAACAGATGTATCCTCCTGAAGGTACAGGTTCAACCGTTGTTGCTGATTCAGCTTTCCCATAATCAATTATTTTATTTATCAACATGTTTCCGGATGCATCGTACTTTCTTAATACAGCATCGCTACCGTTACTACCAGAAGTATATCCTGAGACTACATATTCATTTGGATTTTTTTCGCAGGCCCACATAAAATGGCTGGATGCTATCGACAGCAAAGTGTCTCCCCAAATTGTATTTCCTATGGAATCTACTTTCAGTAAGATACCTTTTGTTTGGCCTCCGACCCCGGACATTAGCCATGAACCACTCAGCAAATAATTGCCATCAGAGGTAGGTAAAACATGTTTCAGTTCATCATTTCCGGAAGAGCCCCAGATTTTTGTCCAACTGGCATTACCTAATGAATCAGTTTTAATCAGGTACCAGTTAAAATTCGCAGGGGTTCCTATTCCGTATGAATAGGTGTTCCCGGCAATTATAAATCCTTTGTCGGGGGTACTTTTTATAACTCCGCTACTGGAAAATTCTTTTCCTGCTCCTCCATAAAGTTTTGTCCAGAGTGTATCACCAAATTTGTTTAGGCGTATTAATTGCAGATCAAAATTGCCCTGCCCCCAGCTCGATGTGTGGGACAGAATAGCGTAGCCGCTATCAGGTAACTGAATTACACCTCTGGCATCGTCGTAATTAACTCGACCAAGCCATTTTTCGAAAGTAATCTGAGCTTTACTTAATTGCGCTATGACACAAAATAAGATAACCATAACTGCTTTCATGTTACCGAATTTTTGAATTTAATACATTGAAAAATGAGTGATTCATTTTATTTTAAATGTATTGAGAGTTTCAAAATTTATTTTTCGGTTTCCATATTTGCAATGCTGAGCTATTGTTATAGAAAGGTTTTTTGCAGTATTATATGACTTTAGAAGGGTTGTTGACCGAAAGCCGGGTTTTTAATTTCCATATTCGATTATACCAGCGCTCTTTCCCCGATTTGAATTACATGCCGCTGTGTATGATGGATCATAAAATTCAGCCAGTCACTTACCGTCATTTCGCCCATCATGGGATGCTTGTAGATACGATTATCTATTATGATCTTACCGCTTTCCAGGTCTTGTTTTAGTTGCTCTCTTTGTTCGGTAAACACTTTTTCAAATGCAGTAGGATCTTTGATATCGCCTTTGGGATGAAGCATTTCAGGAGCCATTACTTTGCGATCTTTCAGGCCAACCATAAGGCGCTTCAGCTTTTCGTTCCCTATGATCTCGTTTTGTTCACTTACGGATGAAGCAGGGCGTGAAAGCATACTATAGATCAGCTTGTCAGTTATACATATATGTTCCAAAACCCCTAGCGGACTCCATTTGCCGTCAGGTTTAGTGTTTAGCTGCAATTCGGAACAGGCTTTTGCAACCGTGATAGTATTTATGGTATTCTGATCGAGTAGGGTGATATAGTGGTTAATATTCATAGGGAGTTTATAGAAACAAAAAACCCTGACGTTGCGGTCAGGGTTTTGATATTATGAGTGAATGCTGATTTTCTTCTCTAATTCATCGATATACGCTCTGAAACGTTTATCAGTGTCCATCAGGTTATTTACCGTTCTGCAAGCGTGTAATACCGTTGCGTGGTCTTTTCCACCGCAATGCATACCAATAGTTGCCAAAGATGATTTGGTCATGCTTTTCGCAAAATACATAGCGATCTGGCGAGCCTGTACCACTTCACGTTTACGTGTTTTGGATTTCATTAATTCGATTGGAAGATCGAAGTAATCACATACAATTTTCTGGATATAATCGATAGAAACTTCGCGTGCAGTGCTCTTAACAAACTTGTCGATCATTTGTTTGGCAAGCTCTAATGTGATCGTTTTCTTGTTCAAAGAAGACTGAGCCAATAACGAGATCAATGCTCCTTCCAGTTCACGCACGTTTGATGTAATGCTGTATGCAAGGTATTCCAATACTTCTTTCGGTAACTCAATCCCTTCGTTGTAGATCTTTTTCTCAAGGATAGCAATACGAGTCTCTAAGCCCGGAGTTTGAAGATCTGCAGAAAGACCCCATTTGAAACGTGATAATAAACGTTGTTCAATTCCCTGTAGATCTACCGGCGGGCGGTCAGCAGTTAATACCAGCTGTTTTCCTACCTGGTGAAGGTGGTTGAAGATATGGAAGAATACATCCTGTGTTTTTTCCTTACCTGCTAAGAATTGAATATCATCAATGATCAAAGCATCGATCATTTGATAGAAATGTACGAAATCGTTTTGTGCGTTGTTTTTCACCGCCTCAATAAACTGAGTAGTAAATTTCTCTGCCTGAACATACAATACTGTTTTGTTCGGAAAGTTGTTTTTGATCTCAATACCAATAGCCTGCGCTAAGTGGGTTTTACCAACACCATTTGTTCCGTAGATCAAAAGTGGGTTAAAAGCTGTTCCTCCCGGTTTTTGAGATACCGCGAAACCAGCAGAACGTGCCAGGCGGTTACAATCACCTTCAACAAAATTATCGAAAGAATAATTTGGGTTCAATTGAGATTCAACAGTTACCTTTTTCAGACCCGGGATAATGAATGGGTTACGGATTGGGTTGCTGTTGATATCGATTGGCATAGACACAGCCGGGTTACGGGTGTCTTTTGTTAGCGTAGGAATTTTCATGGTAAGCGGTTTTTCCGTTTTACCATATGAATTCTCCATAATAATGCTGTACTCTAAACGGCCTTCAGCACCAAGTTCTTTACGAACTACTTTTTTAAGTAATGTGATATAATGTTCTTCTAACCATTCGTAGAAAAATTGAGAAGGTACCTGAATCGTTAAAACGTTATCCTGAAGTTTAATTGGCTTAATAGGTTCAAACCAGGTTTTAAAGTTCTGAGAGTTTACATTGTCCTTTATAACATCGAGTGAATTCTTCCAAACGGATTCGTGGGTCTTTTTCTCCATTCTAATTTTTTCGTTTTGTGTGTTAAACATAAATTCCTTTATATGCTGTAAACAATTGCTTGTTTATAAGTCTTTTTTTACGCCTCAAAGAGGAAACAAATAAATACTAAAAAAACATTAAAAAAAAATTAATTTTCTATTGCGTAGGTCAAATTTATTTACATAGTTGATTTACACCTCTTTTTTCTTGTCCAATTAACAAATATTGCTATTTATAACTCTGATCGACGCGCTTGTGTTGGTCTTCGTGTCTCCGTTCTTATTAAAGAAGATATCATATCTGCCAAGCCAAATTCCTGCCCAGCCAACCTGTGTTACATGCACCTCTTTTTTAGTAAGATTTGCTTTCTCGGTTGGCTTTTCCAAAAAGGTATGTGTATGGCCGCCAATGATCAGGTCAATGTCTTTTGTCTGTTCTGCCAAACCCTGGTCGTTGGGTTTAGTTCCTTCACTTTTATATCCGAGATGAGAAAGGCAAATTACGACATCGCATTTTTCTTCGTATTTTAATGTTTTTGCCATATCGTTTGCCGCAATCACCGGGTTAAAATATTGTGTGTTCTTATATAATTTTTTATCTACCAACCCGGCAAGTTCAATTCCTACTCCAAAAACGCCGATTTTAATTCCGCCTTTGTTATAGATTTTATACGGTTTGATTTTATTGGCAAGCGGAGTGTCTTCAAATCCATAATTAGCGTTCACAAAATCGAAGGAAGCATGCGGCATTTGTTTTACCATATTTTCCATTCCCAGGTCGAAATCATGATTGCCAATAGTAACACAATCATAACCCATTGCACTCATTAATTTGTATTCCAGCTCACCTCCATATAAATTGAAATAAGGTGTTCCCTGGAAAATATCACCTGCATCCAGAAGCAATACATTTTCCTCCTGTGCGCGGATCTGTTTGATAACTGCTGCGCGCCTTGCAAAACCGCCTTGGTCAGGAAATTTCGGATCGTTCTTAGGAAATGGATCAATACGGCTGTGCATATCGTTGGTATATAAAATGATAAGTTTACCAACTCCTTTTTTAGAAAGTAGCTCGTTTGGAAGAGCCTGCAGTCCGCTTAATACAGCTGCTGTTCCAAACATATAACGTAAAAAATCCCTTCTATTTTGCTGTTGAAATTCTGCCATCTAAAACTGCTTTTAACGTTCTTCCGTTTTTTGTTTCTTCCTTACAATATTCTATAATCGCGTCCCTGATTAGTTTTTTCAACATCACCATTTTTACAGGCTCTTTGAAAAAATCCATTTTGTCGCCGCCACTGATCAGGTAATCTGAACTGATAAAGTAATAATGTTTTTTATCATCGAAAGGAACACCATTAATTAAAACATTTTTTGGTTTGCCGTTTTCAATTTCCATTCGTATTCCTGCAACCGGCATTCCGCCTTTTTCAGCCAGGTAATGTAACATGGCTTTTGTTTTTGCCCCGCTTAATTCTACCATTGCCAGTTCATTATCAAAGGGCATAAGCTCAAATAATTTTCCAACCGTTACTTCTCCTTGTGGAATGGATGTGCGCAAGCCTCCGTTATTTAAGATCACTCCATTCAATAAAACAGAATCGGCGCCTAAATACGTTTTACATTTTTTGAAAAGCAGGTCGCAAACAAAATTTCCAAGATTTCCTTCTGGTTGTTCTTTTGTAAATGCTGTTTCTGCTTTTCCTACCACATCGTTCATTGTGGCATCCATTTTTTGCTTGTAAGGCTGAATAGTATAATACGTAGCCGAGTCAATCACTTCTGTATTGATCACATAATGCTGGTCTTCTTTTTTACTGATCTTTTTTGTGGCTGTACAGCAAACTAATACAGACACGGAAGCCAGTAAAAGAAAACTCTTTTTCATTAGTTGGGTATTCATACTTAACAAAGGGATTGCTGTCAAAGGTACTAAAAATACAAGGTAATTCAGCCTTTTTAATAGCTAAATACTTGTTAATTTTTAGTATGAATTTACTTCAGCATATTTCCTAAACTACTCATTATTCCAGGCGCATTTCCACCTCCCAGTGAACCTAAAATGCTGTTCATGTCGAATGAATTGTCGGACGGATCATTTGTTTTACTCACCAGTTTGTTCATCACCTGCGGAATAATACTTGCGGCAATGCTCGCAGCCTGTGAATTGTTGATGCCAAGCTGGTTCATTAAGGAAGAAGTAACATTTGAATTCATACCCGACATAATAGTTTCATTAGGAGGTGTTGCTGTATTGAACATATCCATGATGTTATTCATTCCGCCACCACTTGCCTGCGATTTAAGCGTATCGAATATTGAATTAGTGGTAAGATTAATAGCTTCGTTGTTTTTTTCATTAGGAACGGCATTGTTATTTATAATAGCATCGCCTGCATTTTCCTGTACGAGTTTAAGTAGGTTGTCGAACATGGTGGGGATTTGTTAATTGATGACCAAAAATAGCACAATAATTATCTAAAACTAACATAATTATCCATTTTATTTGTTTTTAAGACTTAATTGATTTAGGTTAGCGGCCAAATAATTTCAGTGACGATACTATAAAGTATTATTAATCATTGGGAAACAAACAAATAACACATGAAAAAAATTACGTCAATTGTTTCAGCTTTAGCTCTTACTATTTCATTAGGAGCAGGAGCGCAGACTCAAAAGGTAAAAGTTCACCAACCTACAGATGGTGTTCCTTCAAAAAGAAGCTGTGGTACTATGGATCACCACAATTATTTGAAAGCAACACGCCCGGGTTATGAAAAGAGCTTTGAAGAGTATAACAAAATGATCGCTGACTATCTTGAAAAAAATCCAACGGGTATGGATGCATCAAGAAGTATCAATGGTACAAATGCTACCATTACCATTCCTGTTGTTATTCATGTTGTATATAAAACATCAGCACAAAATATCAGCGACGCGCAGGCGATATCGCAATTCGCAGTTTTAAATAATGACTTTCAGCGCCTTAATGCGGACACTACTTTAGGTTCGGCATTTTATGGTGTTGCAGGAAGGACAAGTTTCCAGTTTTGCCTCGCTCAAAGAGATCCAAACGGAAATCCTACTACAGGTGTAGTTCACAAATCAACAACCGTTACAACTTTCGGTACAAATGATGCGGTGAAATCTACAGCTCAGGGTGGAGATGACCCATGGGATGTGACCAAATATGTGAACATTTGGGTATGTAACTTAGGTTCCTCTTTATTAGGCTATGGAGAATTTCCGACAGGTTCTATAAGTGATACTTATGGATTGGTATTAAATTATACATGTACCGGAACAATGGGAACTGCACAAGCCCCTTTTAATGGCGGCAGAACGGGTACACACGAGTTCGGACATTGTTTTAACCTTCGCCACATCTGGGGTGATGAAGCAAACTGTACCGGAAGCGATTTGTGTGCTGATACTCCTAACCAGGCAGGTGAAAACTACGGTTGTCCTACATTACCTCATACGGATGCTTGCACTACAACTAACCCAGGTGTAATGTGCATGAATTATATGGACTATGTGGATGATGCCTGTATGGTAATGTTCTCTGCAAACCAGGCAGCCCGTATGCTTGCGGTAGTAAG
>DASWXS010000228.1:0-3051 GCA_036405375.1 Bacteroidia bacterium | reverse complement strand
TGTATAGGTAATACCTGTAGCACCTGTGTTACTGTATGAATTGGTATTGGTTCGGTAAAAATCCCCTTCTTTCCATTTAATAGAATCTTTTTTTGCCAGCAGGCTTTGGTCGCTCAATCCTCCAAATCCAAACAACCCAACAGTTCCTCCATTTTTTGTAGGTAACGAAATGTGATAGGCAAGATCCTGGAACTCCAGTAGTGCATCGCCCATCGGGATCTTCATTTTACCTAAAAGTCCGAATGTTGAATACCGGTAATTCACCAGGTACGAACCTTCTCTTCCTTTTTTGAAAGGCCCTTCAGCTGCCAGGTCAAACCCCAGGAAACCTGCCTGCGCTGTATATTCACGTTTCTGGTTATTCCCTTTTCGCAGTTTTAAATCAAATACACCGGATAATGCATTTCCATATTCTGCAGCAAAAGCTCCGGTAGAAAAATCTGAATTATCGAGCAATTGAGCACTTAAAATAGAAATGCCACCACCAGTAGAACCGACCGACGAAAAATGATTAGGATTTGGGACTTCTACACCTTCTACTCTCCATAGCAAACCATTGGGTGAATTACCCCGAATGGAAATATTGTTGAGACCGTCGAAATTCTGCACCACGCCCGGGAAAGAAGTTGCCATACGCAAAGGATCATTAACAGCTGCTGCAAACCGCGTAGCTTCTTCCACTGAAAAAGTGCGGGTACTTACCATCGACATATCATTCAGCGGTTTGCTTTTATCATTTTTAGGTTTGATCACTACTTCTTTGATCTCTTTGATCATCTCTTCCATTTCGAGATTAAGAACGAGTTCCTTTCCGGCATTGAGCTGCAGGTCGTGCAGAACAACATCTTTATATCCAAGAAATGAAATGCGTAAAGATTGTTTTCCAACAGGAACGTTATTAATTACAAAATTTCCTTTTTCGTCTGACGAAGTACCTATTGGCGGATCGGTATTTAAAACAAGTATTGCAGCCCCGGGCAACGATTCGTGCGAGATTTTATCGATCACTGTACCCCTTATGGTTTGGGTGGATTGGGCAAAAGAAAATATAGAAATGCTTATGCATACCATACTTACATATATTCTTTTAAAAATAGCTGTGCCCATTGTTACGTATGTTTAATACAAAGTTACGGCCAGCAACCGAAGGCATTTTTGATCTATATCAAATTTTCAGAAAATGTAATCTGCTGCGGCAGACTAAATCCAATCAGCTGATCGGGGAGAATCAGATCGTACTGAATTTCTTGCTGTATTTCGTTACCGTTTCCTTTGAAAAGTCGGGTTCGTAATCTGTATACGTAACAAAAGGAAAAAGGTAATGTTGGAGGATTACTTTTTCGGAGGCTTCATTTCTTTCACCATTAAATACAATCCCGGCAATGGGAATGTTACGGTTCTTTAAAGCATCAATGGAGAGCAAAGTGTGGTTAATACTCCCCAGGTAATGTTTAACAACTAACACTACTTCAGCTTTGAATTCAGAAATAAGATCAACTACCAGGTTGGCTGAATTGAGCGGAACCATCAGTCCTCCGGCACCTTCAATAATTAAGGTATTAGTAGTTTCCGGCAAACAAACCTGGTCAAGTGTGATGCTTATGTTTTCGAGTTCTGCTGCGGCGTGGGGCGACATAGGTGCTTTCAGTAAAAAAGCCTCCTTGTGGATGACAGTTTTAGTATTGGAAATATGATTCTTTACAAATGCAGAATCGGTATTGTCTATACTTCCACATTGTACAGGTTTCCAATAATCGGCATGAAGCGCTTCTGTAAAAAGAGCAGACACAAATGTTTTGCCCACATCAGTTCCTATTCCTGTTATGAAGAGTTTTCTCACACTGCAAAATTAATTTTAAATTTTGAATGATGAATGTTGAATTGTAAGTATTGAATCAAGTAATGCTCATTCAACATTTAAAATTTAACATTCAAAATTAAATTACCCGATTTTCACCGAAGTCATCGTCAGCGATCCCATCAATGCTTTATCATTGAACAGGCTTACCTTCTCGTCTTTATCCTGTAATGCAAGCGTATAGATCAATGGAAGATAATGCTCAGGAGTTGGAATGGAAAGATCAAATGCTTTTCCCTGTTTTTTGAAATTGATCAATTCCTGGTGATTGTTGTTCAAAATAAATTTATTCATTTTTTCACGTGCCTCCAGGGCCCAGTCATAACCATAATCAGGCTGGTTCATTTTGTCCCAGGCAACCATTCCCAAATTATGAACCATATTACCGCTTCCAATAATCAAAACGCCTTTACTTCTTAACGACTTTAATTGTTTGGCAAGGTCGTAATGATGTTGTGCATCTTTTGTGTAGTCGATACTCAATTGAAGAACCGGGACATCAGCCGCAGGATACAAATGTTTTAATATACTCCAGCTGCCATGATCGAGCCCCCATTTTTCGTCGAGGCCAACTGTGGTAGATGTAATAGTTTCTTTGGTTGTTTTTGCAAAAGCCGGGCTCCCGGGTGCGGGATATTGAACATTAAATAATTCCTGTGGAAAACCACCAAAATCGTGGATTGTTTGAGGCTTGTCCATTGCTGTAACAAAAGTTCCCCTGGTTTCCCAATGTGCAGAAACACATAGGATAGCTTTTGGCTTTACCAGTTCTTTACCCAATGTTTGCCAGGTTTTAGAGAATTCATTCAGTTCGATCGCATTCATCGGGCTTCCGTGACCAATGAACATGGCCGGCATTTTTTCGGAAAGGGTTTCCAGCTCAGAAAGTTTATCTAACTCAGGTAGTTTCATAATAGTTCCTGCTAAAGGCAATAGAGCTGCTGCTTTTAAAAATTCTTTGCGGTTCATAAATGCCAATTATTTGTATATACAAATATAACAATTGAATCTATCGAATAAAAGTAGTTTGTGAAATAATAACTTTACAGATGTAGATTAACATGATAAAAAAAAATGTAGATTAGCAAAAACTTACTACCTGAAATGGAGATAACTCTGCTTCAAACACTCAAAGACAAAGATAATCCTCAGTATATTGAAGATAATGGCCCATTTAAATGCACTAATCCACA
>DASWXS010000227.1:0-2870 GCA_036405375.1 Bacteroidia bacterium | reverse complement strand
AATCAACTAACAAAATAGAATGCGCTTTTAATTGCCTGTTGAAAGAAAGTAGTCCAGGAAACATTTACTTAAGATGGTTTTCACGCCCCGGAAATATGACAGGAGTATTTTTGAATTGTTCAAAGAGAGTGTACTCATAATCACGCGCCGAGACCGAAAGCTTAAGCCCAGGTTGGATACGGTTAGCACCTTTTCATTTGTCAGTCATACTTACTTAAAAGCCGGTTAACTCTCCCGGCTTTTATTTTGCCAGTTGAACAGGTAAGGAACCGTGTATTTTATGTTTTGATTATGTAAATAGTGTTGGGATGCTAACCTTATTGCACTGTGTAACCGGCTATGTCAAATTTTGTTTTTGGTTTTCTATATTTAATCCTGGTTACTGCAGCTTTTCAGTGTTTGTGGATTTTTTTTAGCACTGTATAATTTTTTGAAAAGGTAAGACATCGGCAAAGCAGTTTTTACACACTTCGCCTGTACCTTAATAAGGACGCTATGGAATCATAATAAATCCTTACCTTCGTCCAAACGACATTTTTATGAATAACGAAAGAAAAGAAACGTTTATAGAATATCTAAAGCAAAAAAAGACCAAAACAGAATTATTGATCTTAACCCTGTTTTATGTTTGCGTTTATTTCTTAATAAGCTCCTGGTATCCTTTTCCGGATGTGTATTCGGATAGCTGGAATTATATGCTTAACGCGCAAAGAGACACATATGCGGTTTACAGGCCGGTAGGTTATTCTCATGTTCTGCAGTTTATTCATGGGTTTTCGGATAGCATTCGCGCTATATTTACATTTCAGCTCCTGGCTTTGTATTTATCCAATGCTGTTCTCATTTTTTCCTTGAAATATATATTTAATATAAACGGAATTGCCGGGTATATTCTCAGCGCGGCTGTAGTGCTTTCTCCTTGTGCCATATATATGTCGAATATGATCATGAGTGACTCTATTTTCGCAAGCCTCACCTGCTTGTTTTTAACTTGTGTAGTGTGGGTACTTTATCGTCCAAAACTTTATTGGTTATACCTTCCTATTCCATTTATACTTTTCCTTATTTTGAACATACGTTTTTCGGGACTTTTCTACCCGGTGTTATTGATCCCGTTTTTCTTTGTGAACAATAAAAAAATGTTCTGGGTACCATCCTTGTTTGTGTTGATCAGCGTTATGTTTTTTAACGTATACAATAAAAAGCAAATGAAGCAAATGACTGGTGTTAATACGGTTTTGGGCGGTTTTGGTGGCTGGCAGTGGGCAAATAATGCTTTGCATATTATCCCGCATGTTAAAGTAGATGCCAACAAGATAAAAAAATACGAGCACCAGGTGCTTCACCAGATAGTTATGCAGGATACAGCGTTTATAGCTAAAACATTAGCGAGAAGACCTGCTACAGCTGAGTTTATGTGGGATAAAGAATCGCCTTTAAAAAAATACCTTTATCAATACATGAACACTACCGGTACTCCTTATATGAGTGCTTGGGTTAAGGCAGGTATTGAAATGGAAGAATACGGAAAGGATCTTGCTAAACAACATCCGGGAGCTTATTTAAAATATTATGTTTGGCCAAGCAGTAAAAGTTTCTTCGCAGCCGATCTTGGTGTAATAAGCCAGTTTGATGGTTTAAAGCCTGATCCAAAAGATGAATGGTTTTTCGAATATTACAGCCTCGATAAGAACCAGGATTTCGGTTCAACCAATGATGTATTCAAATCTTTTTTCTCTAAGTTTTTGAGTGGAGGTAATTTGTTTTTATGGATTCTTACTTTTATTTCTTTAGGGATCATAGCGGTGTTTTTCAAAAAGCTTGATCTGAATGCTGCGCAAAAGAAAATTTTTATTTTCCTGATTGCATTCAGCATACTGTATTGTGGGTTTACCATAATAGCTACTTCAACCGAGATCAGGTATATTATCCCGGTTACTCCAATTCAGTACTTGCTGATAATATTAGCGGTTCTTAATACAGGATATGTATTAAAAGGATCCCGTCAGAAAAAAGAAAAGGCTTAATTGAATAAGTCCTCTGAGGATATTTGCATGAATAAATCATGCTTCTTATTATTTAATACCCTGTTGTAGTATAATTTGGATATAGATAATTGTTTCAATTCGAGCCGTGTCTGCCGATAGGTAGAGCAGACATTGCTCGGCGGGACATTTCGGGAGGAATAGTTTATTCCTACTTTTCCCTACAACAGGACATTATTTAATTACTGTCTTCCAAACGTACTCCACTGATTTTTTCACAGATCGAAAGAAACTTATCCTGTATGGTTTTGTTTTTTGCTTCAGGCAAAAAGCGTACGAGCTTTTTATGGAAAAAATACTGCCCGCTAATGCATGCTTCTTTATCGATGCTGGTTGCCAGCCATACCTGTGTTTCAAAGCCTTTTTCCAGGTTGTCTGTTGCTCCTTCACCACCCATTTTTGTAGGAACCCAGCCGGGATGAAGCGCATTGCTATACACATCTTTCCACCTGTCGGCCACAGTCATTGCCAGTACCAGGTTGTGTAGTTTTGTGTCAGAATAACTAATGCGACTTCCATTGGTGAGATTTTCCAGTGTGGGATTTCCTCCCAGGTGCATATTGGAACTTAAGTAGATTAGTCGTTTGGGTTTTTGTATTAAACAGGTAAGCACATAAGGTGCTATACTATTTACAGCGAATAACAAAGGTAAGCCATCAACACTTTTGCTGTTTTCCGAAACCTCGTAAATACCGGCATTATGAATAATAGCATCGAACCTGCCGAATGCGTTTACCTGTAAAGCCAGCTCCCTGGTTTCATTTATGCTGGAAAGATCAGCAACAAGTACAGTTTCTGCGCCGGGCACTTTTGCCAATGCCTGTT
>DASWXS010000226.1:0-3219 GCA_036405375.1 Bacteroidia bacterium | reverse complement strand
GCCCTACCTTACCACAAGCTGGATGCATTTTATTCGATTGAAAAATATTTAGGCAATACATATCTCGGAACCAAAACACTTGCTTATCACTCCAGTTTCGGATGTCCATTTACCTGTTCATTTTGCGCGGTGGTTCCTATTTACGAAGCCCGCTGGAAAGGCAAATCAGCTCAACTCATTTATGATGATGTGATGATGATCAAACAAAAATGGGATGCAAACGCTGTTGAATTTCACGACAACAATTTTTTTGTATCCGAGAAGAGAACTGTAGAATTTGCCCAGCTGATCAAAAACGAAAACATTAAATGGTGGGGAGAAGCGCGCATCGACACCATGCATAAATACAAGGATGAATCGTTGCAGCTCATTGCCGATGCCGGTTGCAAGATGATTTTTTTTGGAGCAGAAACAGGCAATGATGAAGTGCTGAAGAAAATGGACAAAGGCGGAACACAAACCGGGAAACAGATATTGGAATTTGCAGAACGGCTGAAGAAATTTAATATAGTACCCGAATACTCATTTGTGCTGGGAACTCCTGCCGATTCTCCTGGGCTGGTAATGAAACAAATTGATGAAGACATAGCTTTCATTAAAAAGGTAAAAGAGGCAAATCCTGCAACAGAAATCATCATCTACGTTTATAGCCCGGTACCTACCGAGGGTTCAGAGATGTACGAAAAAGTATTGGCAAGCGGTTTTAAATTCCCGGTTGATCTCAACGACTGGTTAAAGGGTGAATGGGAAAATTTTGACCTGCGCAAAAATCCGCTTACTCCATGGCTTACAGCAGAAATGGTAAACAAGATCAAAAATTTTGAGACGGTGCTTAATGCCTATTATCCAACCGTATCCGATATTCGTATGAACTCCTTTCAGCGAAAGGTAATGCGGGTGCTCTCCAATGTCCGTTATAAAAGAAACTGGTATGGTTTTCCTTACGAATTAAAGGCGCTTCAGAAATACTGGATCAGGTACAGGCAGCCGGAAGTTCAAGGGTTTTAATTTTTCACCACTAAGACACTAAGGAAACACAAAGGTTCACTAAGATTTATTACTTTTAGCATAAGTGAGAATATTCCACAAAAAAATACGAGAGATCCTTATACGACCTATACTGCAGGTATATCTCAAAAAGGACAGATACTATACATACAACGATATTAAAGTACTTGTAAAGAAAGGAGTATTTCATCCTGCTTTTTTTTACAGCACCAAGTTTATCTTGCGATCAACCAAACATCTTGAACTGAACAATAAAACTGTACTGGAACTTGGCGCAGGCAGCGGACTGATCAGCTTGTGCTTCGCTAAAAGGAAGGCAATTGTAACAGCAGTAGACATCAACCCATCTTCCGTTGAAGGAATACAAAAGAGCGCGCATCATAACAATGTGCAGGTAAATGCATTTTACTCCGATTTGTTTAATGACATTCCAAAACAAACGTTTGATTACATTATTATCAATCCACCCTATTACCGTGGCGATGCTGTAAACATCGAACAATATGCATGGTACGCAGGAAAAAACCTTGACTATTTCAAAAAACTATTTTCTTCGCTTAAGGAATACATTCACGAAAATTCGGTTGTATGGATGAGTCTTTCAGAAGATTGCGAGATCAATAAGATCAAAGACATAGCCGACGGTTATCGCTTCCTGATGAAGATCTACAAACAAGAGAAAATACAGGGAGAAGAGAATTATATATTTGAGATCAAAAGACTATAACTAAATTTTCACCATCCAGAAAGCACCCGGTTCTTTTTCGGGGTGACTGGCAAGAATGGGACACTTAGCTTCGATAGCTTCACGGTGATTATGCTTCAGGTAATTTAATGCCCCAATGATTCTGAATTGCGAATTATTGGTGAGAAAGGCCTCCAGCAAATATTGTTCGTTCCAGAATAAATGATAATCTACAACCCATGTTTGCGGATAATCCTTTGGTGTAAATATATCGTGAACATGAACAATAACACCTGGCTTAACAGTAGGAATTAATTCAAGATATTCAAACAAAACATCACCCTGGGCGCGAATCATATGAGAAGAATCAATAAACAAAATATCGTCTTTTCCCAATTGCTGAAAAAAGGCGAGATCAACATCTTCCACTTTTTTTCTTATTACATCAATACCCAATTGTTCCAACCAGGGCTGTTCGTAGGGCTCAATGCAAATATGCTTACAAAAATAAGCAGAATCTTCTTCTTTATTCTTTTTAATAGCGTTTTGTGCCATTAAGGTTGAATTACCGCACCCTACTTCAATGATCTTTTTAGGTTTTACCTTTCTGATTAGATTGTAATAATACTCCGAATCACCTGCTGCATAAGATGTATTATTGTAGTAATATTCTTTATTCGCGGTTTTTTCCTTTGGAAATTTCAACAACTCATCATTGTAATTGAATGATGCCAACAGATCTAGCTGCTCTTTCACATTCAGATCAATCCCATTCAGGGCTCTGTTATCACTTAAAGATTTTCTCAGGTGCTTTTTTGGATTAATCATCGGTTCATAATAATGATCCTGGACCGGAAGCACCCCAAGCGACATAAAGATAGAATCTTCAATGACCCCGGGACGGGCTTTTTTAACGAGTTTCAGCCAGAGTGTGGCTAAAAAAGTAAATGGGATTCCGACAAACAAAAAAACTTTTGAAATCACCAATGCGATTTTGATAAGGGCAAGTCTCATAGTATAATTCAAAACTACGATTTTTTTGAAAAAACAAAAACGGGAAAATTACCAGGCTTTCGGTTTCAGTGTTTTCAACTCAACTTCTTCCTGGTCTTTTGAAGTAGTATAAAGCATGCATTTCCCGTCGCTGATCGTACCCAAATCTGCATATTTGCATTCCAGCAGCAACTCACCTTTCATATTCATCAGGCCAACTCTTTTTTTGGAATCCTGGAACCGGTAATAACATTCATTGGTTTTCATATCATACTCCGGGTAAGCAATTTTATATTTACTGAGTTTGCCTATCTCGTTTCCTTTCATATCAAACAGGCCAACCAGCTTTCCCTGCTTCCGTCCAAAAAACAATTGTTCTTTAGCATGATAAATCTCCGGGTATCCCTGGAACGGACAGCTCATTTCTCCATACTTATTTACAATAAATGTTTTTTTCAAACAGGTTACAATAGCATAATGATATTCGGTATTTACTTCATTCACCGCATCCAGGCTAGCCATCGGGCAAATAT
>DASWXS010000225.1:0-7038 GCA_036405375.1 Bacteroidia bacterium | reverse complement strand
CTGTATGAAACGAATTTTATATATCAGCATTTTATTTTTTCTCTGGTCGTCTATAATCTTTGCTCAACAAAAAGTTAGCGGAAAAATAATAGACCGTGATTCCAAACAAACCCTTGCATTCGTTACTGTTCTTGAAAAGGGAACTACCAACGGAACGCTTAGTGACATAGACGGAAAATTCTCATTAAACTTAAAATCCGGGGGAAACCAGGTTGTTATAGTGTTTTCTTACCTGGGCTATGTCACCCAAGAACTTACTGTTGATCTTTCTAAAACAGAAGCGTTGAAGGTTCAATTGCAGAACCAGGGAGTAGATCTTAGTGAAGTAATCATTAAACCTGGTGTTAACCCGGCATTGAGAATCATCAAAAAAGTTTCGCAGAACCGAGATCAGAACAACCCGGAGAAAATGAATTCGTTTTCGTATAACTCTTACAACAAAATGTTTGTGACGGCTGATATGAGTGCGTCTGAAGATTCGGTAAAAGGCTATGATTCAAAGGATGCAAAGGGCATGAGTAAATTCTTCCAGAAACAACATTTGTTTTTGACGGAGTCGGTGAGTAAACGGGAATACCTGTTGCCGGGAAGGAATAATGAAAAGGTAATGGCATCAAGGGTTTCTGGGTTTAAGTCGGCACCGTTTACGTTGCTTGCCACACAGATGCAAAGTTTTTCCTTCTATGATGATTGGGTAAATGTTTTTGATATTAATTACCTCAATCCGATAGCCGATATAGCAATAAATAAATACAACTACACGCTTGAAGATACCTTGTATGAAGGGAATGATAGTGTTTTCATTATTTCATTCCAGCCTAAAAAGAACAAAAATTTCACTTCGCTGAAAGGTGTTTTATATATTAACACAAATACATATGCCGTTCAGAACGTGATCGCGGAACCTAACCAGGACGATCAGTCGATCAGCATAAAGATCCAGCAAAAGTATGAGTATGTGCAGGGAAAGCAATGGTTCCCGGTGCAGCTGAATACCGACTGGATCTATAAAAACATTTCGGCAAAGGTAGATAGTACCGGACCTTCTTCCAACATGAAGGCAATAAGCAGGAGTTATATTACAGGAATAGAGTTGAATCCTGAATTATCGAAAAAGAATTTTAGCGAAGTGGAAGTAAGCATTGATAAGAATGCAGATAAAAAAGATGAAGCATTCTGGAATCAATACCGTGTTGATTCGCTGAATAGAAAAGACAAGGAAACGTACCGGATGGTGGATAGCGTTGGAAAGGCAGAGAATTTTGATAAGAAGGCATTGGCGTTTGAAGCACTTTTAACCGGCCAGATTCCAATAAAATTTGTGAACCTCGATGTGAATGAGATCATAGGATTTAATCAGTATGAAGGATATCGTGTAGGATTAAGTTTGCGGACAAATCACAAAGTATCTGATGCATTTTCAGTTGGCGGATATGTGGCATATGGTTTCTGGGATGAAGCCTGGAAGTATGGCGGATCGGCAGATGTACGCTTGTGGAAGAAAAAAGAATTGAAATGGGATGTTGCTTACAGGAAAGATGTATTGGAAACTGCAGGCATAAGTTTTGGTGAGAAATTCCAGGGGATTAGTAATATGGAAGTAGTACGAAACCTGAGCGTTTTTATGAAAGACAAATATGAACTGATGCAAACAGGTTTTAGCTTCCGTGCTCTGAAATATTTTAAAATAAATGCATTTGTAAATCACCAGCAACGTATCAGTCCTGTTGCGTCGCTTTGGTACGAAAATGCAAATGCATTGGTTCGGGATACATTTAATATCAATGAAACGGGTTTAAAGGTGAAGTTTCTGTTCCGTGAAAAGTTTATGCAAACCCTGCGTAATAAGATCTCCTTGGGCAGTGATTATCCTGTTGTTTATCTTAATATCATTAAAGGAATTGCTAATGATTTTGGTTCATTAAAGGGAAAGTATGATTACCTGAAAACGGAAGTGAAAATGAATTATTCGTACAAAGTGAATACCTATGGGAAAGAAAATATTTGTATCGTGGCGGGAAAAATTTTTGGAAATAATCTCCCTTATACTTTACAATACAATGGATTTGGAAATAATTTTGCTAACAGGAGCTTTGCCAGTAATCCCGGATTAAAACAATTCGGTGTTGCTTCTGAACATTGTTTTGAAACGATGATCCCCAACGAATTTGTATCTGATCAATTTGCCTCTTTATTCTTCTCTCACAACTTTGGTAAATTCCTGAAGCCTTCCAAAAAATTCAACCCCGAGCTGGAGTTGGTTCACAATATGGGAATCGGCACCAGCAACAGTACAAAGCAGATTTTTAACCTGGGTTATAAAACAATGGACAAAGGATATTTTGAAAGCGGGATTAAACTGAATTGTTTGATGAAATCGGGCATATCCGGTATTGGCCTAGGGGCATTTTATCGTTACGGTCCTTACAGCTTAACGGAGCCTATTAAGAATTTTGCATTTAAGCTAACGCTGGGGATTTCTATCATGTAGTTTATTTCCCAATCAATTTACGCATCTCTTCGGAGATGATCACCTTTTCGTTGGCATTATAATCACACATGACGATCACATCTTCTGCTGTTGCGGCAATTTCTCCTGCATCATTGATTAACGTATGAACTAACTGCAAACTCGAGTTTTTTATCCATTCCACATGTGTATCGATCTTTACATTACCGGGATAGTATAAAGGTTTTTTGAACTGGCAATTCACAGAGGCTACGGTGAAACCAATTTTCTGGGTTTTATAAAGATCTGCAACTCCTATTTGCTCCCAGAAATTTACCCGTGCTGCCTGTACATATTTGAAAAACGCAACATTATTCACATGTCCGAACAGATCCATTTCGCTCCAGTCGATGCGTAAGGTTATATGAGTTGTAATTGCCTGCATTGCTATAAATAAGTAAGCCGCGGATTGAACGGATTCCAAAGATCATTATAATTAATTATCTGCGTAATCTGCGCTAATCCGCGGCTAAAAAAATGTGTACTATTATTTCTCCGCCATTTTCTCCATCAATTCCATGCTCACGCCGGTGTTGCTGTAACCGCCATCGTGATACAGGTTTTGCATGGTTACCATACGAGTAAGATCGCTGAACATAGAGATACAGTAATCAGCACATGCTTCAGCACTTGCATTTCCTAATGGAGCAATATTGTCGGCAAAATCATAGAAATCACCGAAACCTTTGATACCGCTTCCTGCAGTAGTTTTTGTAGGAGATTGTGAAATTGAATTCACACGAACGTTACGGTATTTACCATAGTGGTAACCGAAACTTCTGCAGATTGACTCCAATACTGCTTTGGCATCAGCCATATCTGTATAAAACGGATAAGTACGTTGTGCAGCAATATAACTTAAAGCTACCACGCTTCCCCACTCACTCATCGCATCCATTTTATATGCTGCGCTCAGCATTTTGTGAAGAGACAATGCAGATACATCGATACTTTTGTTGTAAAAATCATAATTCAATTCCGGGTAAGGAATATTCTTACGAATATTCGGGCTCATCCCGATACTGTGCAGAACGAAGTCTATTTTACCGCCTAAAATTTCCTGTGATTTTGCGAAGAGGTTAGTGATTTCCTCCACATTTGTTGCATCTGCCGGAACGATCTGAGCTCCTGTTGCTTCTGCCAGTTTATTGATTTCGCCCATACGCATAGCGATCGGCGCGTTTGTCAAAACTATTTTTGCACCCTGTGCGTGTGCTTTAAGAGCTACTTTCCATGCAATCGAATTCTCATCCAATGCTCCTGAAATGATACCTCTTTTTCCTGCTAACAAATTGTTACTCATTGTGTGTAGTTTTTATGAGAGACAAAGGTAAGGTTTTTAGTTAAACCCGGTGCTACCTGATTTTGTGTATGAAATGGTGAGCATGTAGCTGCGGATATTGCAGATTACACGGATTTATGTTGTTTTTTTTTAATTCTGGTTTATTAGTCTTACCCCAGGTTAAAATTGATCTGCGAAATCTGCGAAAATCTGCGGCTAAGTATTTAAATTACTTAATCTGAACTAATTATGATCGTGTTAGTTTGTGAATATTTATTGATTAAAAAGTGAAATATTTCAATTATAAACCCGAAATTCGTGGTTTAAATAAACTAAGCACAAAACTTATGGAATTATATTTAGATTCAGCAAACCTGAAAGAGATCGAAGAAGGCTTTAAACTGGGTTTTCTTAATGGTTTAACCACTACACCAACTTTTATGCAAAAAGAAGGTATCACCGACATCGATGGTACTATTGTAAAGTTGTCGAAAATGGTTCCTGTACTTCAGATCGAAGCATTGGGAAACACAGCTGAAGAAGTGTTGGCAGAAGCTGAACGCCAGTTGGCTTTAGGATTGGATCCTAAGAAAACGGTTTTTAAAATTCCTGTTTCCTTAGAAGGAGTTCGTGCTTGTAAAATGCTTCGCGACAAAGGTTATTTGGTAAATGTACATTTGGTATACACACTGCAACAAGCATATATGGCTATGCATGCAGGCGCTACTTATGTTTGCCCGCTTGTTGGACGTTTGCAAGACCAGGGACATGATGCATTAGCACTGGTTCAGCAGTGTGTTGACGCTGTTGACCTGTATGATTACGATACTAAAATCATGTTCTCATCTGTGCGCCATGCAGAACACGTTAGAAATGCTATCAATATCGGAGTTCACACCATCACTGTTCCACTAAAAGTAATGAAGCAGCTGACTGAAAATAATTTCACTACACTTGGCACGGAACAATTTATAGCTGATACCCGCTTAATGACTGTTCGCGTAAAAGAAGCAATCAATGGAGTTAATCCTATTGTAAAAGCAGATACGGGAATGACAGAGGCTATTGTGAAAATGACAGAGTTTGGATTTGGTTGTATTACCGTTGTGAATGCCGATGGTTCATTAAAAGGTGTATTCACTGACGGGGACCTTCGTCGTTTGATCAGCTCGGGTGGAAGAGATGTGTTGAGCAAAAAAATCGGTGATCTTGAGTTTAAAGCCCCGGTATCAATTGAGTCAGGAGTATTATTAAACGATGCTGCCGGTTTATTCAAGAAAACAAACGTAGATACAATTTTGGTTACTGAATCTGGCAAACCGGTTGGTATGTTGGATATCCAGGATATGAAAGGATGATTTGAATTAAGAATGAAGAATTAATAATTCTTCATTTTAAATTTTTAATTGTGAAACACTATGGCAGAGGAAGAGATCATAAACAAAGTAGCTAATAGTGGCATCGTAACCATCGATCTGGAAGAATATTATCCTAAAGGCGAAAGAAAGCTGATTGATATTAAAGATCAGCTTTTTCACGGCCTTATTCTCAAAGAGAAAGATTTCAGGGAATATATTAAAACGCACGACTGGCAGCAATACAAAGATCAGTATGTGGCCATAACCTGTTCGGCAGATGCTATTATTCCAACCTGGGCTTATATGCTGCTTACATAAGCACTTCAGCCTTATGCTAAAAAAGTAGTGTTTGGTAATCTCGAACAATTGGAAGCCATTATACTGGCAGAAAAACTACAAACTATAAAGCCTGAGGAATACAAAGATGCACGTGTTGTGGTAAAAGGATGCGGCTCATTACCGGTTCCGACCAATGCTTTTGTTCAGCTTACTTCCATTTTACAACCGTATGTGAAAAGTTTGATGTATGGTGAGCCCTGTAGTACCGTACCGCTTTATAAAAAGGCGAAAGAGTAACTGGTACTAAAATATAAGTAGACATGATACTTATAAAATCATGACCAAAGTCTTTTCTATCTTCCCGTTTTAATCTTTATTTTTGTTAGAAACGCAAAACTCTGTTTCAGAAAATTTCTACATACTTCCAAAAACAATTCTCACTTGACCTTCGCGCGCTTGCCTGGATGCGAATCACATTGGGGTTGGTGCTGATAATTGATTGGTTGATCCGGTTAAATTCGCTCACTGTACACTATACCAACGAAGGGGTAATTCCAACAAGCCTGCTTTTTGATTACCAGTGGAAACCAGGTTTTTATTCGTTGTTTCTTGTTTCCGATTCGATAGCCTGGTGCTATTTCCTCTTTGGTGTTGCCATCTTATTTTCCTTCTTTTTTACAATAGGATATTTTACCCGTTTTTCTACTTTAATCGTATGGATCTTATTATGCTCAGTGCATGTACGCCAACCCTTTGTATTGCAGGGTGGAGATGAATTGTTACGGATTACTTTATTCTGGTGCTTATTTCTGCCTGTAGCAAAAAAATATTCAGTAGATGCAATTCATTCGAATAAGGAAGAGCAGGGCTCTGCTGTTTTCAGTGCTGCTGGCTTTGGATTTATGTTGCTGGTATTTTCTGTTTATTTTTTTTCCGCACTTTTAAAAACGTCGGCAGAGTGGCAAAGTGATGGAACAGCTATCTATTATGCATTATCGCTCGATCAGATGGTGCTTCCTATTGGCAAATGGTTGTTGCAGTTCCCTGCTTTATGTAAAATTCTTACCCATTTTGTATTCTGGACCGAATTGATTGCGCCATTATTGTTGGTAAAACCGTTTATGAATCCTCTTTTCCGTACAGTTGGAATTTTACTGATCGTATTAATGCACATTGGGATTGGTTCAACTTTATTCGTGGGCTTGTTTTTCCTGGTTGGAATCTCAACTGCAATTGGACTTCTTCCTTCACAAGCGGTAAACAGGATCATAAGCAGAATTCCTTCTTTTATTAAAAGAAACAGCGGTTTGTTGTTTTTTGCCAGAATACTTCCTTCTTTCAATTCTATGAGAAATCTGATGGAGAAAGTTTTGCATTCTATCCGAAATTTTTATACGGAAACTATTTTAACCTTTGCCCTGGTGTTCGTAATATGTGTTTGCATTATCTGGAATCTTGGAAATATAAAAGGTACAGGACTTACAATTACAGGCCCTTTTAAACGCATGGTATATTTTCTTCGTATTGATCAGAACTGGGGAATGTTCTCTCCCGGTGTTTTTAAAGACGATGGTTGGTTTATATTGGAAGGATCTGCAAAGGACAAAAAA
>DASWXS010000224.1:0-2199 GCA_036405375.1 Bacteroidia bacterium | reverse complement strand
AGCTCAAATCCTACATTCATATTACCATTGTTTGGATTCGGATAAACAGAATAGTTCAATTGATTTTCAAACGCTTCATTTAAGCCAACACCAGGATTCGAAATATTTATGTCTTCGATATAAATATTATTACATGCCGCGCCTGCGTCAGCTGTAAATACAAACTTGAACAATACATTAGATTGAGTTGATACAGCCGAAGTTAAAACAGTTTCAGTTCTCCATTGGGAAGAAGATGGCACGAATGCGCTTGTATTTGCAGTTGCAACAGTTGCTAATGCACTTCCTGATTTGGTATAACGCTGGTTCCAGCTTTGCCCGCAATTGGTTGATGAAAACACCTGGAGCTTTTCGGATGAGGATGTTGTTTTACGTTGATAAGCAACCTTAAATGTAAACGTTGATCCGGGATTAGCAGCATTAATTGCAGCCATGTTAAACGATGGAGTATAAAGCACTTCAACTGAATTTGCTGTATTTGTAAAATTGTTAATCATCATTGACTGTGTTCCGGTAACAGCAGCAGAAGATGTTTGGGCCCAACCTGGTCCTCCTGATGTGTTATCAATTGTCCATTCTGTATTGGGAACAGTTATAGTTTCAAAGCTCTCCACAAAAGGAGCCTGAACATCTGCAGTTGTGCTGCTTACATAAATCAGGTTGTTTTTTGTAACCACATCGCTGCCTGCACTGGTTGTTGCTGTATACGTAACAGAATAAACTCCTGGCGTATTATATTGAATTTCCGGCATTGAATCAGTTGATGTAGACGGTATTCCTCCAGGAAAATCCCAGTTCCATCCTGTTACCGTTGTATTCCATGTTGAATCCTGGAATTTTGTAGTAGCTCCGGCACACAAATAAACTTTATTAGCTACAACTGAAAAACCTGCGTCAGGAGCACAAACAACAGCACCGGTAACACCAGTGTTAGTTAAATTCGTTGGACTCCATAATGTGCTTCTTCCCGAAGTTGTAGAACCCAAAGCATTTCTCATACGGGTAACCTGTCCGTCGGTAAACATAACTGAGCAATATGAGTAGTCCATATAGTTCTGGTAATTTTCATAAACCCCTGTGTTACATACCTGTGAAGCGGTTGGGTTCGGGCAATGATCCCAGCCTTTGGTTATCGGGGTATCTGAAACTCCTTCATCACCACAAATTTCACCTGGCTGATTATTTCCACCCCAAACATGTGGAAGATTTAACCAGTGGCCTACCTCGTGCGTTAGTGCTCTTGAATGACTTTCTTGTGAAGTACCGATACCACTAACATAATCATGAAGGATCACAATGGCATCTTTTGCATTTCCTGTACCCCATGTGCCTGGCAGATATGTATACCCGGCAGCGCCACTGCTTATGGATTTAACTGAATAAATATTCATGTACCTGGAAGGATTCCATTTTCCTGCTGTTGTTCCTGTATACGGGCAATTATCCCCGCTGGTCCAATCAGTAAGCGCAGTTTCATGATAAACGATCCCATTTGTACAGTTACCATTAGGATCTTTGCTTGCCAGTACAAATTCAATATCTGCTTTACCAATGATTCCCTGGAACGCAGGTATTACGTCAGATGAATCTTCATTAAGCAATGCGTAATCACGGTTAAGGATACGAACAGCATCGCGCACCTGGCTTGGCGAAATTTTTTCGGAGCCATTTTGATGAAGGATATGGAAAACAACAGGAATTGTTCTTACTGTAGCTTGCGTACTGTTGGTACCTGTTGTGTTTTTTTGAGCATTATTATTATCAAAATAACCATTTTTAAAATTCTCATATCCCAGTTCAAAAGCTCTTTTATCAGCTTCCGCAAGCTCCTTATTACTTTTATCCAGTCTTTCCTTTACTTCAGGATGATTTTTGAACACTTCATTCATAACCTCGGCGTGACCACATCGCTTATGATTATCCTGTGCCATCGAAATAAGCCCTGCCAAACTAAATGCAACCAGTAATGATTTTTTCATAATTCGTTATTTAAGCAAATATCCCCTTTCGGGGATATTTTTATTGTTTTACTTTAGATTATTCTACAATTATTTTCCTGGTGATCGATTTACCATTTATCGTCAGTTTCGAGAAGTATATCCCGGACGACAATTTTTGATTTGCACCAAAAGTGAAATCATATGCACCTGCGGAAAGATTGGTATTCACTGCTGTTTCTAATGTTTTTCCAAGCAGGTC
>DASWXS010000223.1:0-6478 GCA_036405375.1 Bacteroidia bacterium | reverse complement strand
ACTCACAAGCCTCGATCACGTTTGCTTTGTAGCTCGCACGCTCTTCCGGTTTAATGCGGTTCATTGCTTCTTCGTAGAAAGGCTTTGCTAACCATTTTTCGTTCTTTAAATCCATCTGAACGTTCACTTTACCTCTCCAGAAATATCCAACCGGATAAGTTGCAGGAGTTAACTGGTTCATTTTTGAGAAGCTGGTATCTGCTTTAACCAGGTCTTTCGGACCAAAGAAATACGCACGACCAATATCAAAATAATCCTGGCTGGTTAAAGGTTTTGTACATTTTTCTCTTTTCTCATAAGCAGCAAGTGCTTTGTCGTAACGTTTGATTTTTAACCAGATCTTACCAATATCTCCAGCTAATTCACAATTTGCAACCGGATCAAGAGCAATAGCTTTTTCCAATTCAATAACACCTAATGAATCCTGGCCTGTTTTCGACAATAACATTCCCCTGTATTTATAATCGTCCGGAATGTATTTGAAATCTTTTCCATTTGTGAGGTTAAAGAAATCACTTAAAGCTGCATCACCTTTTTTGTATGCTTCTTTATCCGTTTTGTCACCTAATTCATAGTATGAATATCCCAACACACGTTTAAGATATGGAGTAGATGAACTGCTTGATTCTTTCTGAAGAATCTGCTCGATCTCTGTTACTGCATCCTGGTATTGTTTACCCAGGTACAATGCATAAGCGAAGCGTACACGCGCAGAAGGACTGTTGTTCAGCTCCAGGTATTTTTTGTAATTCTCTATCGCCTCTTTGTAACGGGAAGCCTTCATATAGATTTCTGCTTTCTCGCGGTATGCCGGAGCAAAGTTTGCATCAATAGCTTCCGCATCTTTATAGTATTTCAGTGCTTCAGTATAGTTTCTTCCGCGTTCGTATAATTTACCTTTGCGCAGGATCGCTTTCACTGATTTTTTGTCCAGTTCAAATGCGTCGCTATATGCTTTAATTGGAGCACCACCATCTGTTGGGTTTTGCTCTAACAAAGCGTCACCTTTTAAAATAAGGATTTCCGGGTTGTTTTTCTCCAGTTTTGCAGCTGCATCTAATAACTTAATTGCCTCCGGAAGATTTTTAAGTGTTGGAGCATTTGTATATGCTTCAGCAATCTTCATTAACGTCAATGCTTTTACAGCTTTATTGGTTTTATCGTCAGCAAGTGTTTTTGCTTTGAAGATATTTGTATTAGCATCACTTTCTTTGTTCTGCCATAAGTATACTTTACCAATACCTACAAAGTTCAATGGGTACATTGCACTTGTTTCTGCTCCTTTTGTATACATGATCATGGCAGAATCAAGATCGTTATTCCTGAAAAAATTCTCACCATAATAGAAATAGTAATCACCTTTACCTGGTTCCTTCGCGATTAAAGATTTAAAATCAGCCGATGCCGCCTCAAAACGTTCATTCTCCGTTTTTTTGATCGCTTCCTGCAAAGTTTGAGCATTTACAGTGTAAGTAACACCTAAAATTGCCACACTTGCTAATACAAAATTCTTCATATTGTCTATTTAAATTTAACAGTTTACAAAAGTAGCATTTACCAAAGTCGTACCAAATTTATTTTCAGCATCCATAAGGCCTTTAAGGTTTTATAACAAAAATTTTACAGCAAATTCAGTTGTGCCCGGGACACTGATTTAATTAGTTGATAATCAATGTTTATCTACTGGCCAAAAACGTGTACAGTATGCGGTTTATTGCATGATTTTGAGCAAATAAGCCTGTTTTCGTATAAATACAAGGCCGTTTTTGGAGAAAATTGGGTTACTTTTGCCCTTTACCCGTATTAAAGAAAGAAATCCAGGTATGGCTGCCAAAAGGCAATTCACCGATACAGAGTTTTTGGAAGGCTTGAGGAGCAGCGATGATCTCGTGCTTACAGCTTTATACAAAAAGTATTTTGGGGTTGTATTGAAGTATGTACTTAACAACAGTGGTACAGAAGAGGAAGCGCAGGATATATACCAGGAAACGGTGATCGTTCTTTATAATAATACCCAAAAACCTGAATTTGAGCTGAACTGCGCTATTCAAACGTATATCTATTCTGTGGCTAAACGATTGTGGTTGAAGCAATTGAACAAAAACAGCAATGTATACAAGTTGCCTGACAACGCAGACGAGGACGGAACGCTTGTAGATGTGAGTTCCGAAGTTTCGGATTATGAGGAGAAGGAGAAAAACCTGCTCCGGATGAATGATAGTTTGGTAGGATTGGGTGAGCCTTGTAAAACTTTGATAGAAGATTTTTATATAAAGCATTTAAGCATGGAAGAAATTTCGGAGAAATTCGGATACACTAATGCTGATAATGCCAAAAACCAGAAATACAAATGTCTTCAGCGACTGAAACGTTTGTTTTTTAATGAAGAAGGAAAATGAGAAACGTAGATTTATTTGATGATTATTTATTCGGAAGATTGAATTCCGAAGATAAAAAACAGTTCGAAAACCGTTTACGTGAAGACGCTGAATTTAAAGCAGAGTTCAACAAGCATAAAGGTTTTGTAGATGCTTTAAATTATACTTCAGCGAAAAATACATTGAAAGCGAAATTAAAAAGCATTCACCAATCACAATTTGGTTCTTCAAACATTCGCCACATCAACGAAAATAAAACTTTTTACCAGAAATATATTAAACCAACCGGAATGGCTGCTACTGTTGCTGTTCTGGCTGTGATCACAACTGTTGCCGTATTAAGCGGTGGCGGGTATTTGATCAAAAAACAAAACACGGATTATACAGAATTAAAGCGCGAAGTAAACCAGATCAAAACTTCGCAGGATGTTATTACAGATGTAATCTCTAAAGTGGCGCAGAAAAAACGAGTGTATGTTCCTGCTAATTTTATGGGTACAGGCTTTGCGATTAATTCAAAGGGTTATTGTATTACCAGCTTACACTTAGTACGTGGCTGCGATTCTATTTTTATAGGAAATAATGTTATTGACCGTGCAGGTGCACGCATTGTATATACAGATACAAAACTGGATGTTGCTATTTTAAAGATCGACAGTGCATTTACTCCAAACTGGAAAGACCTGCCTTATTCATTCAAATCAAGTGCAAGTGACCTGGGCGAAAAAATATTCACGCTTGGTTATCCTGCACAGGACATTGTGTACGGTGAGGGTTCTATTTCATCGTCTACTAAAAATGGTGATACCAACATGTTCCAGATTTCTATCCCGGTTAACCCCGGTAACAGCGGTGGTCCGTTAATGGACGAGCAGGGGAATATAGTTGGAGTTGTTAGCGGCAAAAAGAATAATGCAGAAGGAACCGGTTTTGCTGCAAAAGCTCAATATATTACGGATGTGCTGAAAAACATTGAAGATGAAGATCTGAAAAAAGAGCTTACACTCAGTAAACGTAATAATATCAAAGGCCTGAAACGTAGTGAGCAGATCAAAAAGATCTCTCCTTATGTCTTCAACGTATATGTTTACAAAGGCAATTAATTTTTCGCTTTTGTATTCTTCCATTCAGCATATCTTTTTCGACCTGGATAATACGCTCTGGGATTTTGAAACCAATTCCCAGAAAGTACTACATGAGTTGATCCAAAAGCATGGACTTATTTCGAAATGCCAATGCAGCGACCGTTCATTCATAAAAACTTATGTGCTGGTAAATGATGATCTGTGGGCGCGTTACCGCAAAAATCTTATTTCCAAAGAAGAACTGAGAAGCAGCCGCTTTTATAACACTATGCTGTATTTTGGATATGAAGATCGTGAGCTTGGTCTTCAGTTAGAGAAAGAATATATCGACAACTCTCCCTACCAAAAAGAGCTTTTTCCTCATACTTTAGAGACATTGGATTATCTGAGTTCCAAATACAAACTGCATATCATTACCAATGGTTTTGCAGAAATACAGCATATTAAGTTGAAGAACTGCAGCATCGACCAGTATTTTAACGAAGTTCTTATTTCTGAACAAATCGGTTTCAATAAACCGCACCCCAATATATTTAATGCCGCCCTGGAGAAAACTTCAGCTAAAACCGAGCATGCGCTTATGATTGGCGACGATTGGGACGCAGACATTATTGGCGCTTCAGAAGCCGGATTTAAAACCATTTTCTTCAACCCCCGCAAAAAGATGGTAAACAGCAATCAGACACCTGAAATTCAGTCGCTGAATGAATTGATAACTCTTCTTTAGGCTCAGCTGTTCTCGATTTGAGAACTTTTTCTTATCTTTGCCTAAAACTTAATCTATGCACATTATTTCGCGTACTCGTTTAATTGAGTTTTGGAAGAAAAACGAAGACGCTGAAGCTGCATTAAGAGTTTGGTTCAAAAAAGCTGAACAAGCCAAATGGACGAGTTTGAATGAATTGAAAAAAGATTTTCCCACTGCTGATTATGTTGGGAACAACAGGGTAGTGTTTAATATAAAAGGAAATAACTATCGTTTAATTGTATTGGTGTTTTTTTCCGGACATAAACTGTTTATCCGATTTGTTGGAACGCATGCCGAATATGATAAAATAGACGCTAAAAATATTTAAAATGAAAAACATTAAACCTATCCGTACAAAAAAGGATTATAAACAAGCACTAGAACGTATTGAAAAGCTGATCTTAAGTAATCCTAAAAAAGGCAGCCAGGATTTTGACGAACTGGATATTCTGGGAACATTGGTTTCTGCTTATGAAGATATTCATTTTCCAATCGAAGCTCCGGATGTTGTGGAGGCAGTAAAACTAGCAATGGAAGAACGAAGTATGAAACCCAAAGACCTAGTTCCGTTTTTCGGAAGCAAAGGGGTAGTTTCAGAGTTTTTTAATAAAAAGCGCACGCTTTCGATCAAAACCATTAAATCTCTGCATGAAGTTTTAGGTTTGCCATATGAAGTTCTTTTGGCTTAAATCACCGAAATTTGCCCTTATTTCCAATAAATTACCTATCTTTGTAGCCTCAAATTAATTAATTGTCATGAATACAATTCTTTTAGGAATTTTAGGAATGGGTGCTACGGAGTTAACTATCGTAGTGATTGTTATCTTATTGATGTTCGGTGGAAAGAAAATCCCTGAGTTAATGCGTGGCCTTGGTAAAGGAATGAAAGAGTTTAAAGACGCATCAAAGGGTGTTGACAGCAACACAACTGACGTAGAAAAGAAATAATTTCCGTTTGTGTATTCGTTCAAAGACATTCCATCACTTCAGCATGATTTGAAAAATGGTTCTATTACCTGTGTTCAGGTGGTTGACGAAATTTTAAAATCCATTGAAGAAAAAAAACATCTCCATATTTATCTTGAAACATTTGCTGCTTCTGCCAAAGAGCAGGCTATTGCAGTAGATGAAAAGATAAAAAAAGGAAACGCTGGTCGCCTGGCAGGAGTTGTTATCGCTTTAAAAGATAACATCTGTTACAAAGACCATAAGGTTTCTGCTTCATCAAAAATTTTAGAAAACTTTACTTCGCTTTTCAATGCAACGGTTGTAGACCGCTTGCTTGCTGAGGATGCTATACTGATTGGAAGAACCAATTGCGATGAGTTTGCAATGGGGTCATCCAACGAAAATTCGGCATTTGGAAAAGTGTTGAACCCCCTTAACGAGAAAACTGTTCCCGGTGGATCATCCGGAGGATCGGCAGCAGCTGTTGCAGCAGACCTTTGTCATGTTGCTTTAGGAAGCGATACAGGTGGATCTATTCGTCAACCCGCTTCTTTTTGTGGCGTTACCGGGTTAAAACCAACTTACGGAAGAGTTTCACGCTGGGGATTATTAGCATATGCTTCCTCCTTTGATCAGATCGGGCCATTGACAAAAACGGTTGATGACGCCGCGTTGATACTTGAAATTACTGCCGGGGCTGATGATTACGACAGTACTGCTTCCCGTAAACCGGTTGCTGCATACTCAAAAGAAACAAACACACCGGTTGCGGGGAAACGTGTTGCTTACCTGAAAGACTGTATGGAAAGCTCTGGCTTAAACCCGGAAGTAAAACAACGTTTACAGGAAACCATTGATAAACTAAAAGACCAAGGCGTAACAGTTGAAGGAGTAGATTTCCCTTACCTGGATTACCTGGTTCCAACCTATTATGTTTTAACTACCGCGGAGGCTTCTTCCAATTTGTCGCGTTACGATGGCGTTCACTATGGTTACAGAAGCCCGAATGCCACTGACCTGGAAAGCACTTATAAAAAATCGAGATCAGAAGGTTTTGGCAAGGAGGTAAAACGTCGTATCATGCTTGGAACATTTGTGTTGAGCGCTGGTTACTATGATGCCTATTATTCGAAAGCACAGAAAGTAAGAAGACTGCTTCGCGATAAAACCTTAGATATTTTATCGAACTACGATTTTATATTAACGCCTTCTACTCCAAGTCCTGCATTTGAGTTTGGAAAGAACAGCAAAGATCCTATCCAGATGTACCTGGAAGATATTTTCACTGTCCAGGCTAATATTGTAGGAGTTCCTTCTAT
>DASWXS010000222.1:0-9800 GCA_036405375.1 Bacteroidia bacterium | reverse complement strand
ATGGTATTCCATACCGGCGTGCCATATGGCTGTATCCCTCCTGTAACTGCAACTGAAGCTGATCCTGTGGGATTATTACAGTAAGCGTTTTGCGAAGTAGTATTTAACGTAAGTACATTCGTACCTGAAACATTTACGCTTATCGTTTGCGTATACGGACAAGGCAAGGTATAACCAACGGTACATGTATATGTTCCTGCCCCTAAACCTGTAGCAGTTTGTGTTGTTTGTCCACCCGGCTGCCAGTTATAACTTATAGGTCCGGAAGAATTCTGAACACTTACCGTTGCTGTACCATCATTCCCACAATTAAGTGCAGTGCTTGTTGCACTCAGAGACGGAACTTGTGATGAAGGACAGGTAATTCCTTTTGCTGCAAGAAAAACAGCAGAGGAATAATGACAATCGCCCGCATCCGCAATGGCAAGTTTTAAGTGATAGGTCTGGCATTGAACTACGGCAGCCGAGGCTGTTAATGGTGTTGTAAAACCATCGTACTGCACCGATCCACCTCCTGTATTATTCACATAATAGGGGCTCCCGGGACTCACATTATCGATAGATACAGGAACTGAACCTCCGGGCAGCACGGCAATATTTGTTCCTGAATAACTTCCTCCCCCCGGCCTGGGACCACTGATAAAAAAACCAAACACATCATTGTAGCCTTCGCCTACAAATTCAGGGTACTCTTCCGAAGCAAAAACATAATTGATCTGAAGTGTATTACAAACAGGTTTTATATCAAACTCCAGAACACATCCATCATACCTTGCTTCCGATTCAATGGCTGTAATATTTCCATCAAAAAAAGACTCACCGGAATTAAAACAGTTGCTATTGCTTGAGAACAAACCAAAATCGCCATCAGAATTATTGGGTCCCTGAGCCTGCTGTACTGTACCTGTTGCCATTACAATACCTGATGATAACCCGAGGTTTGTTCCTGAAGTAGAAAAAACTCCGGTAGCTTGTGAATTACAGTTGAGCGTTACATTGGTTACAATAACACCCGACCCAACAATCGTATTTACCAAAGCATTCGCATTGGCTGTAGGGCTTATATTTAACTGAGCCCTGGTACTGGTAAACGCAGCTAACACAAAGGTGCAAAACGCTATTTTCCTCAGAGACATCATAAAACTATAAAGTTACCAATTTAAGCCCTCAAAATAAAGGCTATAAGCCTGATTTCTACCAAAATCTTACCAAAAATGACCGATTGTACCTTTTTTGTTAAAATTCCCCTAAAAAATCGCACATTTGTGCTTCACAATACGAATGAATATGCAAAAATTGGTGATTTCTGCCGTGTTAGTAGCGGCTCTACTGGTTGGATGTAAATCGAAAAAAAGTCAGACTACTGTTGCTGTAAATAATGATGACCCCGTAATTTTGCTTGATACACTTGAGGTAAGCCCCAAAAATAATGATTCACCGGAGTCAAAAATATACAGGCAAAGTAACGCACGCTTAAATGATATACTACACACCAAACTGGAAGTGCGATTCGACTGGGATAATGCATGGTTGTATGGTAAAGCTGCTATTGATATAAAACCATACTTCTACGAAACCAATAAATTATACTTGAATGCACGTGGAATGGAATTGTCTAAAGTTCAGGTATTGAAAGACAAAACTTACACTGACCTTAAGTATGTATACGAGAATGATTCCATCAAAATTGATTTGGATAAAACCTATACACGCAATGATAAGTATACCATTTTCATTGAATATAAATCAAAGCCAAATGATCTGAAATCAGGAGGAAGCCAGGCTATCACCAGCGATAAAGGATTGTACTTTATTAATCCAAAAGGCGAAGATCCAAATAAAATGCCGCAAATATGGACCCAGGGTGAAACGCAAAGTAACTCGGTTTGGTTCCCTACCATTGATAGTCCGAATGAAAGAATGACCAATGAAATATACATTACTGTCGACAACAAGTACACAACACTTTCAAACGGAACATTAAGCTCTTCAACAAAAAACACCGATGGAACAAGAACAGATTATTGGAAAATGGATCTGCCGCATGCTCCATACCTGGTGATGATGGGGATTGGTGAATTCAAAAAAGTTACTGATAAACCCTGGAATGGAAAAGAGATCAGCTATTATGTAGAAAAAGAATATGAGCCTTATGCTAAAAACATTTTTGGCAATACTCCTGAAATGGTAGACTTCTTCTCTAAGAAATTAGGTGTTCCGTATGCATGGCAAAAATATTCACAGATAGTTGCAAGAGATTATGTGTCGGGTGCAATGGAAAACACAAGTGCAACTTTGCATGGCGATTTTGTTTATCAAACAGATAAAGAACTGATAGACGGAAGTCGTGGTGAGGATGTTATTTCACACGAATTATTTCATCAGTGGTTTGGAGATCTTGTTACCTGCGAAAGCTGGAGTAACCTGCCATTGAATGAATCGTTTGCTACTTATGGCGAATACCTGTGGGAAGAATACAAATACGGAATCGATGCAGCTGACGACCATAGTTACGACAGCAGAATGGGTTACATGGCAGAAGCTGCACAAAATCCAAAAACACTTATCCGTTATGATGTGGTGAACAGGGAAGATATGTTCGATGGCCACAGTTACAACAAAGGCGGACAAGTGTTACATATGTTGAGAAAGTATGTTGGCGATGATGCATTTTTTGCTTCACTTAAATTGTACCTGGAAAAAAACAAATTCACCTCTGTTGAGATCCACAACCTGCGTTTGGCGTTTGAAGAAACAACGGGTGAAGACCTGAACTGGTTCTTCAATCAATGGTTTCTTTCAAAAGGACATCCTGAGCTGAATATCCAGGCAAGCTATGATGACGCAACTAAAAAAGTAAAAATGGTTGTTAAGCAACAACAGGATTTTTCGACCACTCCATTATTTAAAATCCCGGTTTACGTTGACCTGTATTTCGGAGAAGGTGCAACTACTAAAGTAAGACGCGAGAAAATTACGGTTACAACAGCAAACCAGGAATTTTTCTTTGACGTAGACAGCAAACCACGCCTGGTAAATTTCGACGGAGAGAAACAGCTGCTTTGTAAAAAAACAGAAAATAAAACCACTACCGATTATGTGTACCAATATTATGCCGCACCAAAATTTCTTGACCGCCTGGAAGCGTTGCAGGCATTTAAAGGAAATGTAAACGAGCCTGAGGTTTTTAAAGCGACATTAGCCGCTTTATCAGACAAGTGGCACGGACATCGTTCAACCGCAATTGATCTTTTGGGCGATGTTGCAACGGAAAAAGAAAAAGAGATCAAACCACTTGTAATGAAGCTCGCCACTACAGATCCAAAATCAATTGTAAGAGCCGATGCATTGGATTTCCTTGCAAAGAATTATACCGGCGATGACCTGGTAACACTATACAAAGAGCGGTTAAATGATTCTTCTTCTATGGTTGTTGGTTCAGCTCTTTCGGCAATTGCAAAATTTGATCCTGCTACCGCACTTGCCAAAGCAAAACAACTTGAAAACGAAAAAAGCGACAACATGCGTTATGCCCTGATGGAGCTTTATGCAAATTATGGAAGTGACATTAACAACGAGTATTTCATTAAACAAAAAGGTAATTTTACCGGCTTCGAAAGTTTCGGATTCCTTAATTTGTATAGCACTTTCTTAAAACGCTGCAATGATGAAACAGTTATCAGTGGAGCTGGTATTTTCAAAGATTATGCAAAAGCAGGTTCAAACGCTTATGTAAAATTCTTCGCGCAAAAAGCTATCAAGGGCCAGATCAATCGTTACCAGGATAAAGAAGACGAGTTGTTGTTGAAACTGGATGAGGCGAAAAAAGGAAATGGCGATGTTAGTGCTGCTCAACAGGCACACGATAAAGCACTGACTACCAAAAACAGGCTCCAGGAAATTTACGACTCAACAAAATAATTCTGCATGGCAGAACATAACGACCAGGGAAAATTTGGAGAAGAACAGGCTTTGTTATTTCTGAAGAAACTCGGATATACTATACTGGAATGCAACTGGCAATTCAAGAAATTTGAAATTGACATACTGGCACTTGATGGTGAAGTATTGGTTGTTATTGAAGTAAAAACAAGAAAGAATGCTGATTTCGGAGCGCCTGAAACTTTTGTTACAAAATCGAAACAAACACAGCTAATACAGGCTGTAAACCATTATGTAGATCGTAAAGAGATGGCAAATGAAATTCGTTTCGATGTGGTGTCTGTATTATCCGACGGAAAAAATGTTATTGTTGAACATATCCCCGACGCTTTTTATCCTACAGTAAAATAATTACAGGTATACTTTGTAAATATACAATGGATGCACACGTTCCTGCCAGTTGTTAAAGTTGAATGGCTTCAACCACAATGGAAGGGTCGAATATACCAATGCAGTTTGCACTCCTTTTTTAAAAACGGGCTGAGCAACATCCGTAATGAATAAAGTAGACTCTTTTTTCTCCGCACGATTTGTCATTTCTTCTTCATTATTCATTTTCACCTCAACTGATTTACTCCTGTAAAAGTTCAATGCAATGGCGTTAGAGTATGGATTAAATTCTTCTTTTTCGTAATACAGTACCGTTGGCTGATCTGTATATGAATACAGAAATTTTAATGTCGGGGTATAATCATCGGCAGGTTTAAACGAAAGATAAAGCAGGAATAGAAAATTTGAAATATAAAAAGGATATTTCAAAATCTTCACTGTCTTTCTAATGCGCAAACCTGGAGCAGAACCCGAACGGGTTTCCTGGAATTTTTGGTAGGACACCACCGCAATGAATGGAATAATTGGAATCAACGGGAATAAAAATCGCAGCTCTTTGTGCGCTGTAAAAAAATGGGCCAACAAAAATGGAACAAGAATCCAGGTAAGCGAGGATCTCCTGAACACTACAATGAAATATAGAACCGATAGTATAATAAGAATGCTGAATGGAGGAAAAGCATCAGAAAGCGTTTTTTCGAAATAGTAATAGAAGGGCTCTTTACCAAATTGCTCTGCCTTATGTAAAACCAGGTTCTGGTAAAAATAATTCCAGGTAGTAAATTCCCATTTGCCATAAAACCATTTGTCGCACAGGATTCCTAATCCATTCGCTACTACGATCCCAAAGCCTGATGGTATAAGATTCTTTATCTCTACTCTTTTTATAAAGAGCAACCAGAATAATAATCCAATTGTAAAAAAGTTAAGCTGGAAACGAATTACACCTGCCAGTCCTACAAGCAAAAAAAGTAAAAAGTATCTTCCCGATGTTATATTCAGCTTTTCATTTCTCAATCCTTTCAGGTCCAGAAATGCAATAAAACCCATCAGAAAAAAACTCATTCCAACATTCTCAGAAGAAAAGCGGGCATGAAACCATGGAATAAAACACCAGAATAGGGTTAACATGCATAAAAACCAATAATTATTTCTTTTCAGAAAAGAAACAGACCGTTTCAATAATAAGATGCTTGCATATAATCCTAATAAAGAAAACAGGAGGCGCATTATGAATGCCTGGATGAAAGGATTTGAAACACCTATCATATCAGAAAATTCCATGACCCCATAGGCAAAAGCAACCTGTACTGTTGGTCTTATCTTTTCATGAAATTCCCATGGCAGCACTTCGGCCGGATTTACCCCCGTTTTGTAAGCCGCAAATTCAAGTACCTGGAACTGCTCATCGGCATGATAGCGCCCAACACTAAACCATGCAGCCAGTATATGAATGACAACAGCTAAAATTATGAATCGTTTAATACTCACTTCGGCAAATATAACCATTTACACTATTATTGAAACGGAAAGTAAATTCATGGAATATTTCCGTAATGATAATCAGTCCCTATTGTTGTTGAAATTAATATTCTCTATTTTAGAAGTACAAACCAAACAACAAACATATGATATCCAGGAAAGAATTTGAAAGACAGTATTCAACTGAACTATTACCTTCATCAATGGCTAATTATTCTATCGGTGATATCTGGGACTGGAAGGGCTTTATCTTCAACCGCAACCTGGCTCCGGAAAATGCCAATGTTGCAGAACTGCAGGGCGATGAGGAATTGCTCAAAAAACTTCAATCTATTGCTCTTTACGATGCAAATCTTCCGGATATTGACATGACCGATGATTTTAAAGCTGATTCTTCCCTCAGCATTCCATCATTACATCTGAATTTAAAAGGTTCGCTCGATAAAGATGTGGTCGAAGGTTTTCATTTTTCAAGCATCCAGGGAAAGAACGCAATTGGCTTTAATTCATTGATTTCTTCCGTGATTGAGAACCTGAAAAAAACAAATTTCGACAAGTATGACAAAAAAGTTCGTAACTTCGAGGTGGTTACCGGTTTGTTTTATGCAGGCTCTGTAAATATTGTTGTGAAAAAGGAAATTAGTACGCTGGCCGAAATAGAAGCAAAACTGAAAGCCATTCCTGACGCAAAAATAAATGTTGATACTGCAGATTCGAAAACAATAAAATATACTATTTCCAATTCGAAATGTCCGTTCGCCGCCCAGTTCAAAACAGGCCGCGACATATAACTTTTTTTATTTGCTACCCTTACATAAGATACAACACATAATGTGTTTCTGATTTTTTATTGTAATTAAGTAGTAAATATGATCTGCATCAAACATTTGTTTCATTTTTATAAACGCATCATTATAATACTCCTGTTTTCGTGGAGTACAATTTTCCCTTTTAATATCAAGGCCCAAAATTATGCCGGGAAATCGTATGCTTATAATGCGCTTATCGGAGCCTTTTCAGGAGGCGTAGGCTCCCTGATCAACAAACATCCCGGGCAGAAATGGCATAAGGCTTTTGCAAAAGGATTTGTAACAGGCCTTGCAGGTGGCAGCATTGTTTTTGGCGGTAAAAAACTGAATTACTTTGTAGGGAAAAAGCAAAGCCTGGGTTATGCATGGCTTTCAAGAGCTGCTTTCAGTGCAGGAAACTCCATTATAGAAAACGCAGCAGCCAACCGCAATTTTTGGGAAGTGTGGCATTATGATATTGCTTTTGTACGAATTGAATTTGTGACCAAAAATCTTACTGTTACTCCCCGATTTATGCCCTCTACATTTGGTGGCACCGTATTTATGGCTATACACGGAAAACTGGATGCAAAAACTTCGCTACGTTCGGGAACGCTTACATTCAGAACTCCAAGCATCCGTTATTCTCCTAATTTTGTGGCTTCAACTCCCACCAACGGGATATTGTTTACTGATACACTGCGGGCCGGCTCCACATTTTATTATGTATATGGTCATGAAATGATCCACACTTTTCAGTTCCAGGAATTTTCGGCTTGCAATTATTTTTTGAAACCGGTAACTAATAAATGGGAAAACAATCCGAAATTCAAAAAACTACATAAGTGGATTTATGGTGACTTGAACTATGAAGTAATGCTGGTAAATTATTTCATCATTCAAAAAGGTCATAAAAGAATTGACTATTGCAAAAATTTCCTGGAGAACGAAGCAGAATCTTTATCCACGAATCGCCCTGCCTGCCCAACTGATCAATAATATTATCTCCTCCGATCATGTTTTTCTATATAATTCTTTCAATCCGAGCTTTTTTATTCTTGATGTAATTGCCCCACGCGACCGGTCGAAATGCTTCATCATATCTTTCGTTTTTATTCCCGCAAGGTACATAGTCTTAAGCTCATTATCCAGGCCATCTGTCCATGATTTATATGCGTTTTCATATTTTTTCCTGGTTTCTTCAACTGAAGCCACAATAGTGTTTATCTTGATGTTTTCAGTAGAGTTAATGATATTGTATTGTTCTTTTGTCATCTGTATTTTCTAAGTTTAAATATTATTTAGTTTGTATTTTATAGCCGATTTGTTTTCTTTGCATTGGACTCTCACTTTTCTGTAATAGTTCATCCAGGTATTGAAATACGAGTTCTATATTCTTAGAATTATTATCTGTTTTCTTCTTTATATCTTCAATTGCAAGTCTGAGTTCGGTATTACCTAAAACCGTTTCTCTTAGTCTTACAAATACGTCAATAATAAGAAAACTTACCTGCTCAGCTCTTTTGCTTTTCAGCACATTGGATAATTGTAATACTCCATGCTCTGTAAAAACCATTGGCATATAACGGGTTCCGCCCCATCCCGATCTTGAGGTCGCAAATTGCGACCTCAAGATTTCGTATTCTTTTTCCGTAAGTTCAAACATATAGGCTTCCGGGAACCGGTTTTTATTCCGTTTAACCTGCTCTTTCAGGCGTTTTGTTTCCACCTGGTATAGCTCAGCAATATCGCTGTCAAGCATTACTTTCTGTCCCCGGACTAAGTATATTTTACCGGCTATAACTTCATGAGGTATAGGGTATTTATCTGTTTTTATGCTCATAATTTTTGCTTTTTAACCTGCCCATCCAGATCTGTCCAGGCTCCTGTACTGAATTGCCTCACTTATATGTGCTGTTGTAATTTTCACTGAATTATCAAGATCAGCAATCGTACGTGCTACTTTTAATATTCTGTCATACGCACGAGCTGATAAGCCCAAACGTTCCATAGCCGTTTTTAATAATTGCGAACAGGCTTCGTCCAGTTCGCAGATCGTTTGCAAGTCTTTCGTTTTCATTTGCGCATTGGTATGAACTCCTTCTCTGCCTTCAAACCGTTTTGTTTGGATTGCTTTCGCTTTGATTACACGTTTGCGGATATCTTCGCTCTTTTCCATTGCCGGGGCTTTTGATAATTCACCAAATGGAACCGGTGTCACTTCAACGTGCAAGTCGATCCGATCCAATAAAGGCCCTGAGATCTTATTCAGGTATTTCTGAACGGCACCCGGAGCGCAAACGCATTCTTTTTCAGGATGATTGTAAAAACCACATGGGCAAGGATTCATACTCGCCACCAGCATAAAACTTGCAGGATATTCAACGGAGCCTTTTGCCCGGGAAATAGTTACTACCCTGTCTTCTAATGGCTGACGCATTACTTCGAGCACTGTTCGTTTAAACTCTGGCAATTCATCAAGAAACAGGACACCATTATGCGCAAGTGAAATTTCTCCGGGCTGGGGATTGCCGCCGCCGCCCACAAGTGCTACATCGCTTATTGTATGGTGTGGAGATCGAAACGGGCGTTTATTAACAAGACCGGTTTGCTTTCCCAATTTACCCGCTACACTATGAATCTTTGTTGTCTCCAATGCTTCCTGCTTATTTAGCTCAGGAAGAATAGAAGGCAACCGTTTGGACAACATTGTTTTTCCTGCACCTGGCGGACCGATCAGGATCACATTATGTGCACCCGCAGCTGCAATCTCCAAAGCGCGTTTTATATTCTCCTGCCCCCGCACATCACAAAAATCGTATTCGTAAAATGAAGATATTCCTGATTCGGGTTCGCCTGATGGTTTTTCTTTTTCAAGACATATCTTCCCATTGAAAAAATCAATGATCTCTTTAAGAGAAGAAGCGCCAAATACATCCACACCCTCAACTACAACTGCTTCAGCCACATTTTGTTTAGGAAGGATGATTCCTTTAAAACCGTCTTCCTTTGCACGGATTGCAATAGGCAATACTCCTCTTACAGGCCTTAACTCACCATCAAGCGATAGTTCGCCCATGATAACATAATCTGAAACTGACTCACCATTAATTTGTTCTGAAGCAGCTAATATTCCAACCGCGATGGTAAGATCGTAGGCCGAACCTTCTTTGCGAATGTCCGCAGGTGCCATGTTTACTGTAATAGTATTACCAGGCATTTTATATCCCGTGTTTTTAAGAGCAGCTTTAATACGTT
>DASWXS010000221.1:0-2543 GCA_036405375.1 Bacteroidia bacterium | reverse complement strand
ACCCGTAAATGCAGGCGAGGGCATTAACTCCATGTTTTATGAATATTTCCCGAGCATCACGGCAGATGGAAAAACATTTATGTTTACCCGCAACATGCGCGTAGAAGGCGAACAGGGAGGACAGGAAGATTTTTATATCAGCTACAACAACAATGGTAAATGGACTACGGCAACTGCAATCACAAGCATCAACTCACCGGGAAATGAAGGTGCACCCAGCCTTTCTGCCGACGGGCAATTTATGTTTTTTGTAGAGTGTGAAGATCAATATGGGAATTATGGGGCAGAAGGAAGAAAAGGCTACGGGAGCTGCGATATCTTTTTCAGCCAGAAGATAAATGGAAAATGGAGTGAACCTAAGAATGTGGGAGCACCTATCAATTCTGCCAGCTGGGAAACACAGCCTTCTTTTTCATCCGACGGAAGAACATTGTATTTTATCCGTGGGTACAGAACCCGCGAAGGGATCAAGAACCAGGATATTTACATGTCGCAGATCGGTTTTGATGGAAAATTTTCGGAGCCGGTTAAGCTTGGTCCAAATGTAAATACCGATGGAAAAGAAGAGTCCGTTTTCATTCACCCCGATAATCAAACGCTTTATTTTTCATCGGATGGATTTCCGGGAATGGGAGCTTTGGATATTTTTATGAGCAAACGCCAGCCCGACGGAGAGTGGGGAAAAGCAATAAATCTTGGTTATCCTATTAACTCCTTCAAAGACGAGAACAGCTTATTGGTTGGGCCTTCGGGAACCATTGCTTATTTTGCCAGCGAAAAAGATGGCGGTTATGGCGGGCTCGACATATACCAGTTCGAAATGCCGAAAGAATTCAGACCGGAGGTAATTACCTATGCAAAAGGAATTGTTTATGATTCCATCACCCAAAAAGGACTGGATGCGGAGTTTGAGCTCATTGACCTCGAAACGCAGAAAACGGTTCTGAAATCGTATTCGGCAAAAGACGGTAATTTCCTGATCACACTCACAGCGAATAAAAACTACCTGCTTAATGTTTCTAAAAACGGGTACTTGTTTTACTCCGATAACTTTAGTTTAAAAGAAGTAAGCACCGATTATAATAAGCCTTATGTTTTGAAAGTGCCAATGCAGCCTATTACCGAGCTTTCAGGAGATATTGAACTGAAGAATGTTTTCTTTGACGTGGATAAGTTTGACCTGAAACCTCAATCAAAAGCAGAGTTGAACAAACTGGCCGATTTCCTGAAAAAGAACCCTTCGATTAAAGGGGAGTTGGGCGGGCACACCGATAACACGGGTGATAAAAAGAAAAACCAGGTGCTGTCTGAAAATCGTGCAAAAGCCGTATTTAACTATTTGACCACTGAGGGTGGAATAGATAAAACGCGTCTCACATACAAAGGCTACGGTGATACAGTTCCAAAATACCTGAACGATTCGCCTGAACACAAAGCAGCCAATCGTAGAACAGTATTTAAGATCCAGAAATAAAAAATTACGTTAAAATCAAAAGCACGGTTCTTTCAATTGTACCGCGATGATTTTTTAAAACAGCTGTTTATCAATGGATTAAACTCATTTACTTTAAGTATTCGGGTTTCATTAAACTTTTCCTACTTTTGCACCTCTAATAAAATGGCATGCAAGTTGCCTTTTAAGGACAAACGAAAGAAAAACAATGAAGAACTCAATTAAAGCAATAGTTGTATTATTAGCAACCAGCTTATCTGTATTTGCACAGGACCAGGACCCAAAAGCAAAAGCAATTTTAGACGATGTTTCTAAAACTACAAAAGCATACAAAACCATAACCACTGAATATTCCCTTTCGGTAAAAAATAAGGACAATAAGGAAACGGATAAACAAAGTGGTAAAGTGCAGGTAAAAGGAAATAAGTTCCGTTTAGAGCTAAAAGG
Organism: Bacteroidia bacterium; assembly: GCA_036405375.1. Lineage (GTDB taxonomy): Bacteria > Bacteroidota > Bacteroidia > B-17B0 > Aurantibacillaceae > JADJDM01. Next base: position 643 of record DASWXS010000221.1, on the reverse strand, counting down.
AAACACCATAGTTTGTGATGGTAAAACCGTTTGGACGATCAACCACGATGCAAAAGAGGTTTCTGTAAAGAATTATGAACCTGCGGGCGATGATGGTTTAGATCCAACAAAAATCTTTACCATGTACGAAAAAGGTTATAAATACAAATACGATAAAGAAGAAAAGATCGGGACAACATCGGTATCTGTAATAAACCTTTATCCCTCTGTTAAACCAGAGAAGAAAAAATTCCACACGGTGAAACTTTCAGTAGATAAAATGAAGAAACAGGTGAAACAATTGAAGATGTTGATGAAAGATGGTGGAAGCCAAACCTACGAGGTAAAATCAATGACCCCGAATACAGACCTTGCAGATAGTTTATTTGTTGTAGATCCTAAAGCACTGGGTTACGAAGTAATTGACGAAAGATAATAAGTAAACCATAAAAATAAAAAAGTCCCGTTCAACTGAGCGGGACTTTTTTATTTCGAAAGTAATTACTTATACCTATTTTACACTGCCGCGGAATGTTTTATTGCCTGATTATCAATGTCTGTGCAACATGCTGTTCAGCACTTTCCAGGATAATATAATAACAACCATTTTCCAGCGACACCTCCATTATGGTTTTACCGTTACTGTATTCGAATGTTTTGCTTT